>JBFFEL010000105.1:0-14469 GCA_041558875.1 Anaerolineales bacterium | reverse complement strand
TTACTTGGAGCTTGCCTTATTTGTCAAAACCCACCGCTTATGTTACAGCCACCGCACATTTCAGTGCAAAGGTACTTCCTTCATGCTTTTATCCTTGCGGACTCGTACAAGTTAGTAAGGCGGGATTCCAGTCCCTCCACTTACAATCTCTCTGGGTTATTTCCTCTCCAGCGCCTTCCTGATCGGCTAATCCTTGGTCACATCATCAATCACCTTTTCCATCATCTCATCAAAAGGATTCTTATTCCCTCCCAAGTACTTCTGCGCCTTCATCAATCCCGCCACCCGTAAAGCCTGTCTTGAGCGTGAGCGAAAGAAAGCCAGCCCCAACGCCCCCAGCACATTAATTAGCTCCCCCAATTCCTTGCACCCTCGCGCCATCTTCAGCAGCCGCCTGGTCACCACCCTCATCATCGCGATCTCTTCTTGAAGGTCTTGGGCTTCCTCCAGGTCCTGCAGCTCAGACTTTTGAAAATGTTTTGAATAGAAGCCGTGCTTTAGCGCATTCAAATTTCCTGCCTATCCCCCTCCTGGGGGATTTTCTCTTCCAACCCTTGACAATATAGAACATTTGTGCTATATTTGTGATGCTCTTTCCTATCTGCGCGTATTTGTAAAAGGAAAATTGTCTTGCAAACAAATAGCTCTTTAGAGTTCGAATCTCTTCCTTCGGGAGAGACTTCCCATCCTCCAAAGGAGGATACCCGCGATTCATTCATAAGCAAACAAATGAACCGCGATCGGCGAAATATTACCCAATCGATTGATATCCCCGCCTCAAACGGGCTTTCCTTCAAGGATGAAATTTCCGCCCTGCGCGCCGCCCTCTCTCACCTCCAAGAGTCCTTCGCCCAAGCTGATGCTCTTGATGAACAGCTCAAGCTTTCCTCGGCCATCAGCCTCCTCACCTCTAGCCTGGCTCGTTTAGTCCGCGCCCAGGAATACATCAATAAGAACCAACCATCGGCTTTGGACATGGCTGCTGAAGCAGCCATCCAGGATATCCTGAAAGAATGGGGTTGGTCATAAATAAAAAGGCAGAGCAGAGCGAAGGAACCTCCCCAAAATCTGTGTCTCGCTTATCCCTGGATTCTCCCGCACTTATTGCATCCCTGTCCCGCATTTCATCTGCGGGGCCTGTCCCGCATTTCATCTGCGGGGCCTGTCCCGTAATTCATCTGCGGGGCCTGTCCCGTAATTCATCTGCGGGGCTTGTCATGCACTGTCTTGGCGGGGCATTTTCTGGTTTGTCCAGGCAGGTCATTGGTTTTGAGGGATCTCTTCCTGGGCTTTAGACTGTTTCGCTTAGGAAAAAAAGTTTAAATAATATAATCAAAAATCAGGAAACTTATAAAAATTACGAAGGAAAACCACGCTTAATCACCATTTTTGATCAAATGGAAGGTCTGACGAAGATTTTTCCATTAAGTGTTCTTTAAAAGTTGATATCAATCAACGTTAATTTGAGTAATAAACGAGCAATCATTTGAATCTAACCGACCACCAGTGGCGCCTCCTCGAAATCCTTTTTAATGATCCTTCCCATCAATCCTCCCGCGGTCGCCCGGCCCTAAATCCTCGCCCGATCATAGATGCGATCTTGTGGAAAATCCGTCATGATAAATCTTGGGAAAAAATACCAACTGGCTATCCATCACATCCAACTTGCTACCGTCGTTATCGCCTATGGCGTCAAAATGGCCTCCTTGAACAAGTCTTCCTCACGCTCTACAAAGACCTCCTTAACCGAGGCTGCTTCGATCCGCAGCAAGCGCTCAGGGAAGGGGCCATTACCATCACTCATGATGGCAGCCGCTACCGCATCCTCGCCGCCGCTGACCTCTCGGAAACCTGGCAGCTCTCCACTGCCCTTGTTTTCATCCAGCTCGCCATAAAACGTCTCAAACGAACACTAGAACTTTAACAATCTAATATCCCGAGTTTTATTTGCAGAACATTCTCCAGTCATCATCCCTGTGCGAAGCACTCCTTTTGAGCGATGTGACAGGAATTGAATCCCCTCACTGCGGGCGCACGACCTGCTTAATGAATGGCACCCCCGGTGCGATTCCCTCGTCCTGAGCGGAGCCGAAGTAGAACGCACAACCTACAAATTAAATGGCAACAGGTAGAATCCCCAAATTTATAAATTGTTGAGCTGGATCAAATTGGTATCAATCGTTGATCTCCCTGACATGCTTGAGAAAACAGATTCTCTATGCTAAACTCCAACCAATAATATCAATCGGCCCATCGCACTAGAAGACCTGGGACGTGAATTAGCCAAAGGGAGTGGCTGGCAGAAAATAGACGAAGTTATCGCCATTGGCTAAAAGGATTTTGAAATCTTTCGCCCAAAAGCCCGATAATAACTGGCTGGACCCTGATATTTTGGCTTTAACATCGACTATATGCCCATTGAGGATTTGGTTTAACCAATTGAGGTGAACTGAATGGAAATCCCAAGGTTTGATCACTCAAATCTAGGCCTCCTGCTGATCGATGTCCAACCAGCATTTTTAGATTCTGCTTTTCCCGAACAAAGTGATGGGCGCGAATCACTCCTCGTGCGTTATGAGCATCTCCTGATGCTGGCTGATTGGATGGATTTACCATTGATCAGCACCTTCGAGATACCAATCTCTCAAAACGGCAAACTCCCAAAAAGGTTAGAAGCCGTCTTCCCGGAAGATGGTCTTCGCTTTAATAAGAATTATTTTGACTGCACTAAAGAAGATGAAATTCGCAGCGCGATTGAACAGTTGCAGATTCAACAGATTGCTGTTGCTGGTGCCGAGACGGATGTATGTATCCTGCAGTCTGTTCTTAGCTTATTACAGACTGGATACCAGGTTTTCCTTTTAGAAGATTGTCTTTTTACGACAGAACCTCAACCTGGCCCAGCTTTGCGGCGGATGTATAAAGCAGGCGCGATCCCATGTTCTCTAAAATCCATGGCCTATGAGCTGGTGGAAAAAGTAGATAACATCCCCTGGTATGAAGAAGGTTGGAATATGGTAGATCATCCTGGCGCCAAACCTTTTCCCGATAGTTTTATCCCTCCAGAGGAATGGCCCGCTTGGGAGTCAAAGGTTGATTAGTCCTCCCAAGTCACCCAAAAATAATCAATGAAGAATAACGGGATTTGATCATGGAGAATATTGAGAATCATCCGCTTGTCAATACTCACAACGAGTGGGACCCATTAGAGGAAATCATTGTTGGTGTAGTCGAGGGTGCAAGGGTGCCGCCGTGGGATATTATCACCCCTGCTGTGGTCCACCATGAAAACCTGTTGGATTTCTACGCGCAGAACGGGGGTCAACCTTGGCCTCAAGAACTTGTGAACGCAGCGAAAAAAGATATTGATGAGTTTGTCCACATCTTGGAAGCAGAGGGTGTTGTCGTTCGTCGACCATCCATCTATGATACCGCTACCTCTTTCTCTACACCGGATTTCAGGAGCAAGAGCAGCTGTGGGGCTTTGATGCCTAGAGATGTCCTGCTGGTCATTGGCGATCAAATCATTGAAGCACCGATGGGTTGGCGCTCGCGTTATCACGAGAACCATGCTTATAAAGACTTATGTAAAGAGTATTTCCACAAAGGCGCCCGGTGGGTATCTGCCCCGAGACCTCAATTGAGCGCTGCTTCCTATGAGCAGGATTTTGTTCCACCTGAAGAGAACGAACCCATGCGAACTATCCTTACTGAATTTGAGCCACTTTTCGATGCTGCGGATGTAATCAAATGCGGAAAAGACATCTTTGTAGCCCAGAGCAGTTGTTGCAATAGGACTGGAATCGATTGGCTGCAGCGTCACTTAGGGGAGGCTTACCGGGTTCATGAAGTTGAGGTAATTGATACCCATCCCATGCACATCGATGCCACTTTCTACCCATTGGTGCCCGGTAAACTACTCATCAATCCAGAACGCGTTAAAAAAGTACCCGAAATTTTCAAAAAGAGCGGCTGGGATATCCTTGAATGCCCTGAACCCAACATGCCGGATAGTCATCCTATGTATACCAGCAGTAAATGGTTGAATATGAATGTAGTTATGCTGGATGAGGAAAGGGTCATTGTCTCCAAGGGAGAAGACAACCTCATTCGGGCTCTCAAAAACTGGGGTTTCAAGCCTATTGAATGCAACTTCTATCATTTTGAATCTATTGCTGGAGGTCTACATTGTGCCAGCGTTGATATCCGCAGGCGTGGCAAACTCGAGTCATATTTCTAGCACCGATTAATAAAAAGCCCTATGGAAGAAGATTTTTCCGTTCTTTTTGAGCCTGTGAAAATCGGTCCGGTGGTAGCTCCGAACCGGTTTTATCAAGTGCCCCATTGCAATGGCATGGGTTACCGCATGCCGCGGGCGCTTGCAGAAATGCGGCGTATAAAAGCGGAAGGCGGCTGGGGTGTGGTATGCACCGAAGAGGTTGAGATTCACCACAGCAGTGATCTTGCTCCGAATATCGAAGGCAGGATATGGGATGATGAGGATATTCAAGGTTTGGGTCTGATGGTGGATGCCGTTCACCAACATGGCGCGCTGGCTGGTATCGAATTGACCTATGGTGGACACCACGCATCAAATATGTATTCTCGTGTGCCCAGCTTGGGCCCGCGCTCATTGGGGGTAACAGATTATCATCCTGGTCAAACACGGCGTATTGATAAGGAAGATATTCGTAATATTCGCCGCTGGCACCGTGCGGCGGCACTGCGTGCTAAGCGTGCTGGCTTTGATATCATCTACTGCTATGCTGCACACAATCTTTCCCTGGCAATGCATTTTCTTTTGCGCAGGTACAATGACCGCAGTGATGAGTATGGTGGCCGCCTTGAGAATCGGGTGCGATTCCTAAGGGAGTTAATTGAAGATACAAAAGATGCCGTTGGTGATTCTTGCGCAGTGGCTGTTCGTCTGGCAGTCGATGAACTGCTTGGAGAGGATGGTATTGATAGCCAGGGTGAAGGATATGAAATCGTTGCTATGCTGGCGGAACTTCCCGATTTGTGGGACGTCAACATCAGCGGCTGGAGCAATGATTCAGCAAGTGCTAGATTTAAACACGAGGGCTTTCAAGAACCTTATATTGGCTTTGTTAAATCGCTCACCAGTAAACCGGTCGTATCTGTTGGTCGTTATACCTCACCAGATGCCATGGTTTCGGTTATCCGGCGGGGAATAGCAGATTTTATTGGCGCAGCACGTCCCTCCATTGCCGATCCATTTCTACCTAACAAAATCAAGGAAAATCGTTTTGAGGATATCCGCGAGTGCATTGGATGCAATATATGCGCTAGCGCAGATGTTCTTGCTGTACCAATTCGCTGCACCCAAAATCCAACGATGGGAGAAGCCTGGAGGCGTGGCTGGCACCCCGAACGTATAGCGCCTAAAAAGAGTGATAAAAAGGTCTTAGTGGTCGGAGGTGGGCCAGCGGGACTTGAGTGTGCCCGTACTTTAGGAGACCGTGGCTATCAAGTCATCCTTGTTGAATCCCGCCGAGAGCTCGGTGGCCGTGTACTTCTCGAATCAGCTTTGCCTGGCGTGAATGAATGGCGTCGAGTGATTGATTGGCGGCTTACCCAGATTGAGAAAATGGATAATGTATCTACCTATCCAGGAAGTCCAACAACGGCCGAAGACATCCTCCAAGCTGGATTTTCCGATGTAATCATCGCAACTGGTGCAAAATGGAGGGTCGATGGAATTGGGCGAAGCCAATGGCAGCCAATACCTGGATATCAATTACCGCATGTCTTCACGCCAGAGATCATAATGAATGGCAGAGTTCCAGATGGACGCGTGGTGATCTATGATGATGACCACTACTACATGGGCAGCCTTTTGGCAGAATTTCTCACTCAATTGGGGTGTTCAGTTTCATTGATAACCCCAGCCTCTTTAATCTCTTATTGGTCACAATTTACCCTTGAACAAGAACAAATTCAAAGAAGGTTGCTGCATTTAGGAGTAAATTTAAAACCACAGCATCTCCTGCACGCTATCCATGCGGATAATGTCGCCCTGTCCCATGCTATTTCAGGCACTGGTGAAACCTTAGCTGCTGATGCGGTCGTCTTGATAACGGACCGATTACCAAATGACTCCTTGTATCGTGAACTCAAACCCACCTTTGCTGCGGGAAGATTGGATTCCCTGCGGGTGATCGGAGATGCCGAAGCTCCAAATCTCATCGCCCAAGCAGTCTTCTCCGGGCATCTCGCTGGTAGAGAATTCGAAGAAACAATTTCCGACAGTACACCTTTTAGGATCGAACGTGTTGAATTGTAATTGCTTTTTATTCGCGTGCCATCTTTGGGCCAATTCTTATTTTGAAAAATTATCCTGATGAGATTCAAACTCTGAACCTATTGATTCAGTGTTTTTCCAGAATCTGCACCAATCCGATGAAATGTTTCGACTTCATCCTAAGGCTTGACTTAAGTCAGCGATAAGGTCTTCAGGATTTTCAATACCCACGGAGTAGCGGATTAAACTCTCGGGAATGCCCATTGCTTTCCGTTCTTCTGGAGTGCATTCAACGTGGCTGGTCGTCGCTGGCGGGCCGACAACTGTCTCAACTGCTCCCAGGTTGGCTGCAGGATGTGCATAATTCAACTGTTTCAAAAACCTGCCCATCTCTTCGAAATCATCCGCCTTCAGGGAAAAACTTAACACGCCGCCATAACCGCTCATCTGGCGCCGTGCGATGTCGTGATTCTCATGGGATTCGAGACCCGGGTAAAACACTTTCTTGATTTTTGGATGTGTTTCTAAGAATTGTGCGATCCTCATCGCATTTGCGTTTTGTTGGCGAATTCGCAGGTGGAGTGTTTTCATGCCCCGCAGCAGTAAATATGCCGCCATCGGATGCAAAGTCGCACCGTTGATCTCTCGAAAATGGAAAACCTGTTCGACCAGCTGTTTCGGGCCGCAAACGACTCCACCTAACGCGTCAGCATGACCTCCCAAAAACTTGGTCGCGCTGTGCACAACCAGGTCTGCTCCCAGCTGAAGTGGTTGTTGGTTAATCGGTGTAGCAAAGGTGTTATCAACGATAACGATCGCGCCTGCTTTGTGACCCGCTTGAACCAATCGTTGTAGATCAATAACTTTAACTGTCGGATTGGTGGGACTCTCCAGGTATAGTATGGTGCACCCTTTCGACACCTCGGCTTCGATCGCTTCATGATCGGTTGTATCACAGAGGAGGACATCAACTTGAAAGCGGGGCAGAAATTCTGTGAAGATTTTATTCGTTCCACCATACGTGTCCTTGATCGAGACGATCCGGTCACCGGGGGAGAGGAATGTAAAAAGCACACTGCTGATAATCCCCATGCCTGTGGAAGCACTGGTGGCTGCCTCTGCACCCTCCAGCAAGCGAACTTTCTCCTCGAAGACCTGTACGGTGGGATTGGTATTGCGGCTATAGATATGTCCGGGTTCCTGGCCCAATGCTACCCGCAACCACTGCTCCACATCGTTGTATCCATACGAGACGCTATGAACCACTGGTACTTGCGTTGCGCCTTGGAGTAGATATTCATCTTCGCCTGCCCACACGGCAAGTGTTTCGATAGAGGGATATTCTTTGTTCATCTTTACCTCACGATTGACAATAAATAACTGCAGTTTCAGCCAGGATATTGGCTAATTCCACCACCGATTCCAGATCAACCCACTCTTCAGCGCTGTGTAATCCGTACCCAGTGGGACCAAGCAGGACAGTTTCCATACCCGCTTCCGCTAGAAGGGCCGCATCCGTCCAAAAAGTTTGTCCAGTGTGGGCAGATTTGCGCCCCAGCTGGGTTTCGATGACTTGATCTAAGATTTGCACAATGCTGGCATCGAGGTTGACTTCAAACGGATCTCGCTCAAAGGTTGGCTTGACGGTGGCTTTAAATGTTGGATCTTCAGCTGCCAATCGATCAATAATTGCCTGCAGCTCAGCTGTTGCCTGCGCCTCCGTTTCACCGGGGATGGTCCGGCGTTCTATTTGAAGATAGCAGTGATCTGCATAGATGCTGATTTCGGCACCGCCTCGAATTTGAGCTGCATGCAGAGATGGAGGTCCGGTTAAGGGATGAGCAGGTCGCTGGCGCAGCTCCTGCTCAAGTTTATCGAGTTGAGCCAAAAAGCGTCCCATGCGCATATTGGCATCAATGCCTTCTTCGAAACGACTCCCATGCGCTGCCCGGCCAAATGTTTCCACGTCGTACCAGATAAAGCCGCGATGGGCCCGGCAGATGGTCAAATCTGTCGGTTCGGTGACGATGGCGGCATCGGCTTTTACATGTTTGACGAGATCCTCGGTACCCAGACTTGCATATTCCTCATCAGCGACAGCAGTGATCAACAAGTCACCAGCTAATTCCACGCCTCCATCCACGAACGCCTTGGCAACACTCAACATTGCTGCGAGGCTGGCTTTCATATCCTGTGATCCCCGTCCATACATACGACCATCTTGGATCTCAGCGCCAAATGGATCGATTACCATCCCATCTATACCGACAGTGTCCATGTGCGCATTTAGCAGAAGAGAACGGCCCTTCCCAGATCCCTTCAAAATCCCCACTACATTCACTCGTCCGGGTTGGAGATGGTAGGTATCTACCGCTAAACCGAGCTTGCTTAATTCGCCAGCCACATATCCGCCAAGCTCCGCTTCGCCTTTTCCGTCAGGTGATAACGAAGGATTCGCAGAATTGATCCGTATCAGATCTTTTAGTGTTTGTATGATGTAATCGCGATCAATTGAATAGTTCATGTTTTTCCTCGGGTGTTAGGGGATTCTCACTTACGCTCAAACTGAATTTTACTCGACTTTAAAATACTATCTCCAATTGAAGAAATGCAGTACATTGCCAACTGCAACTCACAAAGATCGTTTATACTTTTTTGAAACCAAGGGAAGACTTAGTAATCACTCCAAAAATCAAATTGTGAAACACGTTGCCCATAAACGCATCGGCGCCTTGACGATTGGTCAAAGCCCTCGGCCGGATCTGGTTTCTCCTCTGAAGCAGCTGATGCCTGATTGTGAGATCATTCAAGCTGGAGCCCTGGATGGTTTCTCATCAGCGGAATTGCCAGATGTATCTGAGGCTGCCTATCCACTGGCAACCCAGATGCAAAACGGTGAGATTGTAAAGGTAGATGAGAGTTTTATCAGCTCGAAACTGCAGCATGCTCAGGATCGATTGGAAACCAAAGGTATTGCAGCAACACTTCTGCTGTGTGCAGGAACTTTCCCCGACTTGCATGGTGCTTGCCCCATCTACAAGCCATTTAACATCGCTTGCAGCGCTTTGAAAGCGCTCAATATGAAATCCATCGGTCTGATCACCCCCATTCCTGGACAAGAGGTACCCATCCGACAAAGGTGGGAATCCCTGGGGTGGAAAACGACCGTGTGGACAGCCGACCTGGAGGACCAAACTCAGGCATTTCATCAGGAACTAAACACCCGGATCAATCAATATGAGCTGGATTGTATTGTGTTGGACTATTTTGGTCATCCTTTGGCACAAGTTGTCCAGCTGCAAAGATCGATCAAACAGCCGGTGATAGATTTGGGTTACCTGTCGATGGTCATCCTGGCAAACACAGTTTAATTTTCAACACAATCACTGCCATTAGGAGAATTGAAAATGAAAACTACTCTGATCAGAGGGGGTACGGTAGCATTAGGAAAAAGCGTGTCCCAGCAAGATCTGTTGATCAAAGGTGAGAGAATCGCGGCTTTAGGGGATCTATCTGATATGCAGCCTGATGAAACGATTGATGCTGGAGGTCTCCTGGTACTCCCGGGAGGTGTTGATAGCCACGTCCATTTCAACGACGTATTCATGAACACGATCAGTGTCCATGATTACTACACTGGTACCCTGTCTGCGGCTTTCGGTGGCACAACCAGTGTCATCGATTTCTCTAACCAGTCTCCGGGCTCCACATTGATGAGCACTATCGATGCAAAACATTCAGAAGCGGACGGAAAGGCGCTGGTAGATTGGGGGGTGCACCCGGTCATCACCCAACCGACAGAACGTACCCTGACCGAGATCCCAGAGGTGGTGGCAGCCGGTGCACCAACCATTAAATGCTATATGACCTACCGGGATGAAGGTTTATTGATTGAAGGACCAGACCTGCGTCGGATTTTGGATGGACTGCGCACAGCTGGTGGTATGTTGCTGGTGCATGCTGAGGATAACGACCTGGCAGAATCCGGAATTGCGCGCTGTCTTGAAAATGGGCTTACTGGCACCATTTACCATTCTGAAAGCAAACCTCAAGCTGTGGAAAACAAAGCCATCGAAAACGCAATCCAAATGGTTCGCGAAGTTGGTGGTAAGTTATTTATTGTGCATTTATCTTCTGCTGAGGGCCTCAAAATGGTGGGTGCAGCCCGCGGTGAGGGATTAGATGTACTTGCAGAAACATGCACGCACTACATTGTTTTTACTGAGGACATGCTCCACCGTGAGGATGGTCTAAAGTGGATATGCTCGCCGCCCCTGCGCGATCAGGAGACCCAGGACCAGCTGTGGAGAGGCTTGGGCGATGGACGACTGGTGCAGGTTACTTCAGATGACGCGGCATATTCATGGGAGGCGACCCAGCTCGGTAAAGAGCGGTTTGATCTTTGCCCAAACGGTATGCCTGGTGTTGAACCTCGCTTTAGTGTGCTCTATTCTGAGGGTGTTGCGCAAGACCGGATATCATTGCCCCGTTTTGTGGAATTAGTAGCAACCAATCCGGCGCTTAACTTCGGGTTGTATCCAAAAAAGGGAACCCTGTTGCCTGGAAGCGATGCTGATATTGTCCTGTTCGACCCTGCTGCCAGGTGGACAATGGGACAGGCAACCTCGCATTCACCCAATGATTGGCATGCGTACGAAGATATCGAGATAACTGGCAAGATCCAACAGGTATTTTCTCGTGGAGAATTGATCATAGATGGCGAAAACTGCCTGGCTGAAATGGGGCGCGGGCGATATCTCCACCGGCGATTGTCAAGAGGTAATGAAAAGAAATGAAAAAAAGCACTCCCGTAAAGCTTTATTCGGGTGCAAGACCAGAACAAGTAGCCGCTGATATTGACCGGTTGGTGGATTTTCAACCCGAGGGGATGCCGCTTGAACAGCTAGAATCATTGGTCTCGGATTGCCTGCTGCCTCACTTGATGCGCTATGACCAACCCCAGTTTCAATCCATGTTCAATGCATTTCCCTCGTCGGAGGCAAAATTAGGAGCATCTATAGCCCTGCGATATAACCAGGGTGTGACAAACTGGCAGGTTTCCCCAGGGGGAGCAGTATTGGAGGAGCTGTGCTGTCAGGCGCTTTGCAAGCTGTTTAATTTAGGACCGCAGGCAGACGCCACATTTATGTATTCCGGCACCTACGCCAACCAGCAAGCGCTTTACATGGCTGTGCACCGCTATGCTGAGTACCAGGGGTTTGACCTGTCTCAGAAGGGAATTTCCGGTTTTAAGGATCCATCCAGGCTGACCATACTGGCATCTCGTGAGGCCCATTTTTCGTTGAAACACGCGGTCCGCATCTTGGGGCTAGGTGAAGATAGTCTGGTGCTCCTGCCGCTTGATGACAACCGGCGCATGGATATTAGCGCGCTGCAGCAAAAAGTCCGCGAGTTAAGGATTTCGCATGACATTCTCTGTATCGTGGCTACAGCCGGTACAACTTCAACTGGCGCCATTGATCCAATTGAGGGGATAGCAGATTTGTGTGCAGAAACCGATGCCTGGCTGCATGTTGATGGTGCCTACGGATACGCATACAAGTTGGTTCCGGATTGGGCGCACCATTTTTCCGGCGACGAACGGGCTGATTCCATCGTGTGGGATCCCCACAAACAGCTTGGTGCACCTATCCCCAACTCGGTACTCTTTGTTAAAGATAAAACTGAATTTTCCCGTATGGCGCTCTTCAGCAGCTATTTCAATCGCCCAGAGGACATCGAACCCAATCCGGGATTGAAATCTCCTCCGTCCACACGCCCCATGTCAGTCCTGCCGCTGGCAACAATATTGCGCGGTAAGGGATTAGATAAGCTGGTTGACGAATTGAAATCACCGTTGGTTGCTATCCACGAGCTGGCATATACCCTTGAGACGCAGGCAGATGTAGAAGTTCTTCACCAACCGGACACTGGCATCCTCTGTTTCCGCATGACACCTGAGGGGATACCCCGCCATGACCTGGATGACCTCCAACTCCAGCTTTATCAGCGGATCATGTCTTCGGGAGAGCGTTCAATTTCATTAACGAAATTGGATGGGCTAACAGCTTTACGTCTGGTTGTGGTTTCCCCGCAAACTACATATGAGGACCTTTGGGATACTCTCCAGGAATTGCGATTATCTGTTACACAATCGTGATGACCTATGGATTGAATAATTTATCAATTAAGAAGTAATATTCTCCAAACCTACTTCAACAGCTCTGGCCTTCTCTAAAGCCGGATTAAGCTGCTCCAATGAACATTATTTCTACTATATTACTTTTCAATAGCGGGGTAACACAAACACTCATCAATGGGATAGAACCCCAAGCAAGGTCAAGTCGTTATTGACGGCTGGATGGATTTAACTTAGAGGATAAAACTCTACAAGCAACAAGTCATGTTGAGATCAATACCCTCAACCTGGTGATTAAGAGTCCCAGATGTTGACCTCTATCCCTTGCATCTACGTCAATATTTTCTATTGTGTCTACTTATGGGGGTTAAAAGTGTGTATTGTTTCTCTATTATCTTTAATTTCTATGCTGGTTGCACCACGGTTGCACCGAATTGCAGCTGATGCACAACTGGCATAAAGAAGGAAGGGCGACTCTCAGCTCATCATTATAATTATACTTGTTGATACCATACGCTGATAAGTTTCGATACTCCTTCCCCATGATTTTGGTGGAAAAAACCATACATGGGGGCAATGAGTCTCGAAGAAATTACCTACCCATAATGAAAATATTAATTACTGGCTAGTCAAACGAATTGAAGACCGAAAACAATGTTTCCTCGCTTCCCTCGATCGTTGCCTTCCCGGAAGAGAATGCCTCCAGTAGTGTTGTTTCTTTTAAGACAATTTGAGCCCACACCAACCGTGGCAAACTGAGCGTCACGTCAACGTTAACAGGCACGATCTCCGTTACCTCAGCCACCCCACGGCGCACATGCAGTGCCCAGGATCGCCCAAGATCCGAAAAGGTAATTTGTACAATGCTTTCCAGATCTTGACTCACTTCGGGATCTATCTGCGCTTCAAGAAACTTCAAATAGGTGCCGGGAGGGGTAGCCAGCACGCTGGAAGTGGTTGAGTCAGGCAGGAACGAAATAGCCGGTGGTTTTGTCCAGTCCAGCTTACCTTCCAGATGCAGTACATGGGTCATCAAGAAATTTCGCGTCTGGATGCCAGACCGGGTTGTTTGGGCCATGGCACGTAAGGCGTCGGCTTTCAACTGCCGGGCGGCCTGGTGATCGGGTTGTGCGGAGATCACATAAGATAACAGCTTAGCAGTCAAATTGTATTTCTTTTCGTTGAAAGCATCGGTTGCTTTGGCGATGAGTTTATCTGCCCCACCGAAGCCCTCAACGATGACCGAACCAAGCTCTTCTGGTGCAGGTGGATGTAGATCGGCCGTATCCTCAGCGTACCAGCCCACGATACCGCGATATTGCCCCCGAAAACTGTATTCGTTATCAATATAACCGGGGTACAGCCAGGGGTGCTGATCCAGGTGTTCGGGCAGGCGAATACTGTTCGCCATCTCATCCGGCGTCATGCCTTTATTGATGGCCCGCACCGATTGGTTGTAGATGAAGGCATAGGCATCGCGGTGAGCGGTGGCCACATCCTGAACCTCTTCTTTTGAAGTTAGGGGAGTGCCGTGACAACCCACCATATAGGTAGGATTGATGGTGCGAATCTTGTCGATTCCGGCAATCATCTCGGTTGGGGTGCGGTAGAAATCGCCGCGTAAGGTATACAACGGAAAAGTATTCGGTATTACCGCCGCATTATGCAGGATCAGATCAAGATCAGGGAAGTGCACGATCAGGCTGTCCCTTGTATCGGCCACGACATGGTGAAAAACGGTCTTGATCCCGTCGATGATCACTTCCTCACCATCGGCAACCGGATAACTGACCGGTACGTGACCGTTCGCATTCAATGATGGATCATCAAAGAGCGGTTCGGCTGGGCCAAAAACGGCGTCGGGTCCTTCATGGGGTAAATACATGCCAAGTTGGATACTGGCCCGGCGATACTGCATGGGGCCTAATAAGCCTGTGGTTGACTGGATATACATATCCAAATCAGGGTGGCCGTAAACTTCTACCTTCTCCGCGCCCCCTTCTTCCACATAAACCCTGGCCCCAGCGGTGTAATGGTGATGGGAATAGATAATGGCTTTGATGGGTTT
>JBFFEL010000104.1:0-14692 GCA_041558875.1 Anaerolineales bacterium | reverse complement strand
TTCACCACCAAATGTTTTTCTTTAAGCGTACTGCTACAATATCGAACGCCGACCGTCCGGTGCAGGCTGTGTAATCCGGTTCTTTTTAAGGTTTACGCAGCTGTGGTGGACCAGCCAAAATCCGTTCGCGCAACGCATCGACTGGCCATTGATCTTCAAAACCTTTGTCAGCACGATAGGGCGTCAGGCATTCCAACCACCACGTCGCTCCTAATGCGCGGCGCTGCTCGACGTAACGAACCGATTCTTCCGATTCTGCATCGGATGTGACCCCCATGCAGATGATGTCGATGGGTTGTTTGTGGACGCGATGCAACCTCAGGTAGCGGATCATGTCTTCCAGTTGGGCGAGTTCTTCTTCATTCTCCCAAACCGGGAACAAGGGGAATACGCCATCCCATTTTGCTGCCCTTCGGAAGGGTGCTTTATTGGGCCAGTTCCCACCCACCCAAATGGGAATGTGAGGCTGCTGGAGGGGTTTGGGCAGGAAATGCGCCTTCTCGATGTGATAATATTGCCCCGCAAAGCTGAACGGTTCACCACGCCATAACCCGACCAGCACATCTAGGGCTTCATCCAGCATCCCCCCTCGGGTTTTGAGATCGGGCTGTTCTCCTAGATGCGCCCACTCGGCTTCGCCTCCCCCGATACCAACCCCCAGCGTCAGCCGCCCTCCTGAGAGATGATCGATCGAGACCGCCTCGCGCGCCAGCTTCCAGGGGCGGCGCCGGGGAAGGGGGGTAACCGTGGTGCCGATACGGATCCGCTGGGTGCTGACAGCGACCGCAGCCAGGGCTACCCAGGGATCAACCATCGGCAATGTCCAACCCGCGATATGATCCCAAATGAAAAAACCATCCCAACCCGAGTTTTCTGTGTCCTGAGCCAGACCTGCCAGAACGCGCGCGTCTCCATAGGGGCCAAAGTTAGGTAAGTAAATGCCGAATTTCATCGAAGGCTCCTTTTCTCAAGTCTCTCATGGCTGTTCTGCAAGCTAACGGCCCGCGTTCCTTGCTGGCTGGCGGGAGCGGCTTTGGAGCGAGATTCCGCATTACCGCGGGCTCCTGCTTATTATTTTATCACCTGGCTTTGCGGCGTGGGTGGTATCCGCTTTACGAGACTATGCGCGGTCAACACGCAGCGGTCGCTGGATGCGAGGATGCGGCCAGTGACAAGAACGGAAGGATAAGACGGAGGAATTTGCGCCATGCCGTTTGGTACACTTCCCTGCCGGCCTGGGCTGGTAATGAGGCAGTCGCCTACCGGTCAGTCTGGGAGACTTTAATCCATTCGGGTAAACCTTCAACAATCGTGTTGCTTTCTCCCTTTGGTACCTAAAAAGCCTATCTCGTGATGAGACAGGCTTCATAAAATACGGCGATTTGCCCTAATGGCTCAATTTGGCAGAGCCGGCAACTCTTAATCGTTAGGTTGAAGGTTCGCTCCAATTCTCTTGAATTGGAATTGCGGGATATACCTATGGAAACTGTCTTCCCGCTTAAGTCCTTCCGGGGTCATAAAAGACCCCAGCTGAAAGCTGGGGTCTTTTATGATCGCTTGGTTGATCGAAAGCAGTTTTGCGGAGCAAAATCTCCCAGTTGACACGAAGTGTCACACCGAGTCCTTCCGGGGTCACAACACGAACCGCTCGATGATGTCGGGCGGTTTTTGGGTTCTTTACGCTTCGACTCTAGAGAGAGTGTGCAGGAATTGATGGAAAAAGTGGAAAATTAACTCTCTTTTTGTCAAAAGTGGTTCGAGTCCGCTTAGGTGTTTTTAATCGATTTATAGGCTGTAGGTTCGAGTTTCGTCCAACACCGCCCACAACTCGAACCCCTCGATGCCCGCTGAGCGGCTTATTTATAATATTTTTTCCTGTGAAATTTGAAGGATTTACACTTGAATTAGGTGATTTTAGCGGTTTGGCGAATGAGGTCTTTCGCTATATGGGAATGCAAAATTAGTAGTGTTTCTTTTTCGTTATATTGACAATTATCACTTGGCGTGATAGTCTAGTCTTAGACCAGTCTAAACGGACCCAGTTCGGAGGTATAGTGTGACAACAATTGGCGCGTATGAGGCAAAAACCCATTTTTCTAAATTAGTTGAGCGCGTTGCGCGTGGGGAGCGTATCACTGTCACTAGACATGGCATTCCAGTGATGACCTTGCAGCCTGTAAGTACGAATCCCAGGATGCCTCCTAAAGATGTAATAGCAGCGATCAAAGATTTTCGGAAGGAACGACGGCTTGAAGGACTGTCTATTCGAGAGATGATTGAGGAAGGACGGCTATAGATGAAGCCACCATCCTTTGTGTTGGATGCTTCGGTTGCATTGGCATGGTGTTTTGAGACAGAAACCGATCACTTCACCGACGCCGTACTCGATAGTATGGCTGATAATACTGCGCTGGTACCCGCCGTATGGCCCTTGGAAATTGGCAATGCTTTGGTTGTTGCAGAACGTCGTGGATACCTTGATCAGGCTTCCAGCGTGCGTTTCCTTAATTTGCTGCGTCAATTGTCTCTGGAGGTTGAGCAAGAATCACCACAGCGGATGTTTGGAGAGATTCTCCTCCTAGCACGCGAGCAGCAGCTTTCAACCTATGATGCCTCTTATCTGGATTTAGCCATGCGATCTGGTCTACCTATTGCCAGCCGGGACGGTGCTCTAATTGAGGCTGCACGCCGTTGTGGTGTGAAGGAATACTCAAACCAAATGAAGTGACGCACCCATGCATTTGTGCCGATCTGCCACTGAAGTTGACAGGTAAAAGTCTTTGATGAGTTTGAATTGCTCACAACGAATAGGTAACACCTTCAATAATTGACTGGATCGACCCTTCCGGTAAATATTCTCGAAAGTTAACGCTTTTATGCGATACTTTTCTCTGATTCCAAGGATGGGGGTGGTTCGAGTTTCGTCCGCTACGGGTCATGATCCTGTACTACCTGGATACACTCATTAACATCAGGATCACCATTTTTACACAGACCTCTAATTTTTCAGGATTTACCTGATTGGCAAAATCATCAGGCAAGTTATCTTCGTTTGTCAGCCGCCAGGACACGAGCAGTGTTGGGATCGAATGATCATGAAAAGAAAAGTGATCACTCGGTGTGATTTGTGGGGTAATGATCCATTTATCTTCTGTTCTCAACCTGAACAGCAGTTGATCATCGCGCTGCCATTCACCCTGAACACTAGGATAGAAACCATCTCCCCCAGCTATTCCATCCATCTGGATCACGCCGATGATGTTCTCCAGTGGATAGATCGGATTTTCGACATAGTACCTGGATCCAGCCTGTTCTAATTCTTGCGCCCCCCAGGCTGCGAACAGCACACTCCGCTTGGGATGGTAGCCAACCTGGTGCCAGATTCGGGCGATCTCGAGCAACCCGCTGATGCCACTGGCATCGTCGTTACCTCCAGAAAATATCAAACCGTTCGAAGGATCATTCCCGACGTGATCATAATGCGCTCCGATAATGATCACCTCTCCTTTCAGGAAGGGATCTGAACCAGGCAGAAATCCCAAAACATTGGCTGTTGACAAGGTTTCAGCGGCTGGCAGCCTGAACGCCATATCTCCAAAGATACTTAGATGGGAGACAGGTGGTAACTTGGAAAAGCCCTGGTTTAGGTTGCCGGTGGCTTCCAACAACTTCCTGGTTCCAGATTGGGTGAGTTTAAAAACGGGGATTGGAGAATCGAGGGAGTATGCATAGGTTTCTGGTTGTTTTGCGAAAACCTGATCGCCGTGTGCATTACCGGTTAAGATGATCCCAACCACGCCATGGTTTAGGGCTTGCTCAATTTCAAAATCAATCTCGGTTGTGTTAGGACGAATCACGATCGTATCTGAGAGAGTCTCCCCAAATTCCAGGGCATTATAATCTTCCACCCACACCAGCTCCCCACTGACTTGATTTATTGCCACAGAAATGGCTCTGGTGGGAGAAAAATCTTCCCTGAATATAAAATCCAAACTTCCATTTCCGCTGATTTCAAGTTTCGGTGCGGCAGTCATGATCGTAGTCGTGATATTAAACTTTTGGAAGTAGGATGTTCCTTCTTCGTTTCCCCCTGGAATCAATCCAAAGGCAGCAAACTGTTCCGCAATATACGCCTGGGCAGCTTGATCTCCAGAGGTGCCTGCCTGGCGCCCACTCATTTCGGCGCTCGTCAGATGACGGATGTGAGAGAGTGCGGAATCCTTGTCAAAAGCTTCAGCAATATCAGACCACCCTGTTGCGATATGTCCCTGTGATAAAGATTTTCTCCAATTCTCCTCGAAATCACTCAGATGAATTCCCAGCGCTGCTTGCATGGCATCATCCAGATCATCCCAATCTTCATAGGAATGCAGCAGGTCAATCAACTGATTCAATCCATAGGTTTCTACCAGGTAGCGCACCGAATCCAAAGCAATAATGTGGGCAGCTGAAAATTCCGCCTGACTTAACAGGTAATCCTGGGGTAAAGAGGATAATCTGGGTAGTGTTCCATTGTCCAACAACGTGAGAACATCAGGATAAGCGGCGCCGGCTTCCTGATATCTCTTACCTCCATCGAAGGGACGTGTGAACAAGCTGCTGACCCCTTTGAGAAGCCATTCGGAGTCAACACCAGATTGGTACAACAGCCAGCGAGTGATTTGAGAGGAGAGCTCGGACTGAGATGCTTCTACGGAATCGGCAGCATCCGATCCAGGGAAGAGATAGAGCTTGATGTTTTCTCCTGGAGCTGTCCAGGCATCGGTCCACTCATTAAGCGGATAAGAGAAGAAGATAGAGGCGCTGAAACTATCTGGATCGTCGAATAGTTCGAGTGTCAATTTTTGTGTCGGTGAGATTTCAAGCATGGCAGCAATTTCTGCAAATGCAGGTTCGGCTTCCGTTAGCATGCCTTGGGCCAAAGACTCTGCGCCTTGCGGGTAGCGAACATCTACGTTGTCTCCATGAAGAATTTCAAGGGGTGCCCCCATCCACAAGGGAGTGATATTCGTTAGGTCGATGAGCACCGGATAGGAGTATCGATCTGTTCGGCCATCGTGTTGGACATCCAGGCTAATGGATGCCAATATCCTTCCATCTGTGTAGATCGTCAGCGGTTGACCATACGTTGAGAGTTGTTCAGGCGCATGATTGGCCAAATGGGATATCCAACTTCGTTCTGCTGCTAGCAGATTGGGTACTGACCGCTCGACTGTGAGAAGGAATCTGTCGACATCTCCTCCCAGGGCAGCCTCCATTCGGGATACCAGCAAGGTATCCAGATTGTTTTGAATTACTTCCAGACTTGCTTTCCACTGATTCTGCCAGAAGGTCTCAAATTCCCGAGGCCCTTTTTGGAGTACAGTCAGGTATGCTACTTCCACCGCTTCATCGGTCAGGCAGCCGCTCGCATTACAGGATTCGCCAAACTTATTAATAATCGTCCCCAGCCCCGACCAACCATATTCGCGCAGCAGGTGATCCGTTGCTGCCCAGGAGGTGGCTGAGAAATAATCATCATTTTGGTCGGATGTTGTATGCTGTATTTCGATTGGAGCGTTGGTTATCTCTTCTGTGGCAAAAGACACAGTAACTGAAGATGGATAAATCTCAAGTGCAGCTGCCAGATTGGGTAACAAGGATGACTGAATGTCTCGAGGGTTGCCCTCGGCTCGTAGCAGCAAAGGAAGACCTTCCCATAACCAGGGTGCAGCATTTTGAGGAATACCTGCATTTGCAAGCACGAGTTGGGTGAGTGTCGTGGTAAACAATTCACTTGAAGCTATTTCGGGATCGTAGACAAGGTGAATCTCTCCTGGGACAACCCAGGAATCTAGATCCTCAGGGAGGGAGATGCCAATGTTTGTTCTCAACGCCTCTTTGCTAGGCAAGAGGAACAAGTCGGCCTCCGTCTCTGCTGGCAGCCCCAACTTTGCAGCAATGGCAGCATATTTTCCCGAAGCCAATACGCCTAAGTTGGGGGGCATTTCCTCTTCCGGAGGAGCCATTACCCGGAATGCTGGGATTTCTGAATCTCCAGAGGCTGTATCAAGATGAGGACCTGCCCACAGCCACCCGTTATTCCCCCGGACGAACTGCGCATCCAGGTCTGCGGTTCTGATCCTGGATCCATCATCAGAGTCTTCCTCGGCAGCGTTAGATTGTTCTACCCGGATTTGGACCTTCGAAAAGGCGATATCGCCTGAAATCTGTAAATCGACAGCTTCAAAATCTACCTCGATGGGGTCCAGCGTTTGCAAATCATCAAACCAGTTCATATCGGTAGCTAACTGGTTCATTTCAGAGGTTGCCAAAAAAGCTGCCCGATCTCCGGTCTCTAAGGCAGCCTCCCGTTGATCGAGCATCGCCAGAATGGCTGGTTCGCTTTCGGTTAGATTTAACAGCGTAAGGTTGGCAATATGTGCGGCGGCCTCTAGTTGATCCCCATTAATTTCTGCCGGCGTGTCGTTTGTGCGGTGAACATGGTGTTCGGTGGTTTCATCCCACCAGATGAGCAAACTTGCTGGCACACCTGCCATCCAGAAAGGCACATGATCGCTCCTGCCCATATCCGATCCGATCGCATCTATTCCCAGCATCTCAGCGGTTGAAAGGATCTGTGACTGGAGATTTTCTTCCCCACTGACGTTAAGGTATTCGGCACCAGCCCCCACCATATCCAACTGCAACATTGCCACTGTATCTTCAAGCGGGTAACTTGGATTGTTCACATAGAAGATGGAGCCTAAGAGACCGAGTTCTTCAGCATCCCAGGCCGCAAACACGACCGTTCGCTTGGGGACATAACCCTGCTCTTGCCAACTTCGGGCGATTTCCAGCAAAACAGCGATACCGGAGGCATTATCGTCTGCGCCATACCAGATCGTCCCATCTGGAGAAGCGCCTACATGGTCATAATGCCCACCTATCAGGATTACTTCGTGAGCATAGGCAGGGTCGCGGCCAGGAATTACCCCCAGCACATTTCGGGCCAGGCAACCCGAGGACGGACAAGCAGCTTCCCCCAGGGTTTCAAGTTCAAGGGTCGCGCTGGTTTCCAACTGCATTGGGGGAAGCGAATCTCGCAGGTCATCCAGATTGTAACCAGTTCCCGACAAAATTTCATCTACGATGTCTGGGAATACCCGGAACGCGGGAACCGTATTCGGTACCCAGGGGAGATAATATCGACTTCCAAAATCTGGAGGGCGCGTTTCAGGATCGGTGAACAGCAGCAGGCCAGCTGCCCCATATTCCAAGACCAAACGCCCAGTGTTCAGAATATCCTCGGTAGCGACAATACCCTGGCAAAAAACGACTTTTCCTACCAGATCATTCTTTTGCAGCGTATCAGGAGCGCATTGATCTGCCCAGAAGATTGGACCGTGTGTTTTACCATCACCAACATAACGACTGGTAATCGGCGAAAAATCGCGATATAGGGAAGCCTCCTGCAAAACGCCTTCCGTAGTTTCAATCGTCAAGGTGGGAATATCACTGAGTTGGTTGATATAGATTGGGAAGTCTTGGAAAAAGGTACCCTCCTCTCCGGCAGGCTGCAACCCATATTCCCTAAACTTTTCGGCGATATAATCTCCGGCTGCAAACCCACCTGAGGTTCCAGCATAGCGTCCTTCGTAAATTGGACCAGCAAGCACCTCAATATGTGTTCGTGCGGCATTGATATCCAATGCGGCTGACAGGGAAACCATATCCCCGGACGCCGCCACAGGCCCAGGATTATAGCTTACAGCCTCTACAACTGGGGTAGATAATATGGCTTGTTCTAGTTGTGCTCCTGGATCGTTTGCCATGCCCCCTGCGGGTGTCGCGGTTACCTTGAAAATGACAGTGAACGGGCTATCGAACCCACGGGAGTTCAAGTGGTTGTTCCAAAGGACCAATCCTACAGCCCATGCGATCAGAATTACCCACACACCGGATAAAACAAATTTACCGGGAATCTTCTTGATCCCAGCAAGCACTTTTCCAAAATAGAAAGGTCGTGAGAGCGCGTACGTCTGACCGTGACGGATGGGTTGGAGCTTGCGATATGCTAGCGAACGCCATAACCATTCTACCGGACCAAACTGGTAGCGATTCATCCAATAAGCACTGAATCGCATCTGACCCAGGAAGATGATTAATGACAAGATCAAGCCCACCGTAGGGCTGATTTTGCCATATAATTTCAAACCATACCCGTAAAAGATCAGTGTACACAACACGGATTGCATAAGGTAGTTGGACAATGCCATTTTCCCTACCGGTGCTAGATGGATGAGGCGGGATTTCCAGGTTTCTTTCTTCAACAGCATGATGATGGCGCAAACATAAAAAAGCATCAGCGCTGGTGCACCAATCGTTCGAGCACCGGATGTAGCGAGACGATGATACGCTTCAGGAAGCCAGCTTGGCTGAAGATTTGTTTTCAGAACGATTCCGTTGAAAACGAGCCCGATGATTAATCCCACCCACATAACATTCCGTATCTGAGATTGGTGCTGATGGTGGTTCTTGAAAATCTCTCGTTTTCCCACGAATAAACCCAGTAGAAACATGCTGAAAATATTGCCAAACCAATACAGGAAGCGCGAAAAAACCGAAATAAACGCTTCTTTGCGGAGTAGTAAAACATCTGCGTAACTGCCGGTGGCGTAAAGCCCGAATGAGGCTGTATTTGAACGGAGGAAGCTGGTATGTTGGTCGTACCAAGATCGCACCATATCCATCGTTTCACCCGGTAGAACCATAACAATAGAAAATGCCAGACAGGCAGCAGAAAAGATCAGGATTGTTTTCGGGCTGCGATTGCGAAAAAGGATCAGCAGAAACGCTAACAAAGCATATACAACCAGGATATCTCCATCCCAGATCAACAAAGCATGGATCAATCCAATCCCCAAGAGAATCAAGTTCCGACGTAGATAATATGGAACGAATCGGGTTCCGCGGGAAGCAGCACGCGCCAGTTGGGTCGCCATTCCCCAACCAAACAGGAATGAGAACAGAGAATAGAACTTCGCCTGAAAAAAGAACTGCAACAGGATTACGGTTGTTTTATCAATGCTGTCTGCGATTTGTCTTACATCGAATGAATGTCCGCTGTAAGCGTTCATATTCATCAGTAAAACGCCGATTAAAGCAAAACCACGCAAGATATCCACAAATTCGATGCGCTCGTGCGGTTGAGTTGGGATTTGTCTCTCGGATGAGTTCATGGTTTTCCCAGGCTGAGGTTTGCTTCTGGAATCCAGCCACTGCCACTTTCGGTTCGGATATGGTACCAGGTGATATCATCCCTGGTGGTTGAATGATCAACCTGTACTTCGGTTCCAGGATTAAGGACTGCAATCGTTCTGCCGGTTTCAGTGGGTCCGATGCGCAGGTAGACCGGCGTGTTTTGACGATCGATATAGCCAGTGAAGCTTGTTGATGCCGTCATTTGGGATTTCACCACCAACAGCAGCGTGAGAATAAGAAGGAGTAAGGCCACACCGATCGTGATGCGCCAGAGCAAAGCGATTGAAGGGGAACATATCTTGAATTTCATCGAGAAATTACCAGTTTCCAAGGGCAACCGAGTAGTTAATTAATAATTACTTTGTCGAACGAGTTTTATCAATAGATAAGAGAGGATTTCTCCTGCATTCTCTAATTTCTTAATTTGGATATTTTCAAATCTGTCTTCATCGAATGACACGGTTGATCCTATCCAAGTAAAGTAGACCCAATCGGCACCTGGCTTGCGGGTGTAGAATTCGCTGGGTAATGAGATGGGGGTTTCATTGGAGAGTGGTATTCCAAGATCAACCGTTTTTTCTTCAATATAGGATCGAAGGCGTGTGCTGGAATCGGGGTGCAGCAGGAGCGAATCATCCCCAGCTCCAACACCTGAAAATTGGATGATCACCGCAGGTGAGAGACGCCTTGGACCACTTTGTGCGGGTAGATGTCGGTAAGACACTTCATCTTGCAGGAAAGAAGTGATGCCCGGATTATCTAAAAACCCTCCTCCCCAGGCAATCAATAACACGGATCGTCGGGTATCGATTTTTTGTTCCTGCCATAAATGGATGACTTCAAGGAGCGTGCTGATACCAGATGCATTGTGATTGGCACCTTGAAAAATGACCCCATTAGGATCTCGTCCCAAGCTATCGAAATTGACCGCCACCACCACTAACTGGTTTGCAATCTCAATGTCCGAACCCTGTAAGTATCCCAAAACACAAGGGATCTCTATCGTTTTCGGGCTGCTTAATGACAGGGATAAATGCACCGCAACGGATAGTGGAAGCGAATACCATCCACCTTTGGTTTGATTTGCGCTGTTATCTTCGACAAATAGATCTCCCAGGCTCATGTCGGCCTGGTTTAGAATTCGTTGCGCCGTTGTTGGACTGATTTTAAATATGGGGATATTCGGTTTACTTAAATAATACTTTTCCGGATCGGTTAATTGAATTTCAGATTGGATCTCTCCAGCGTTTTCACCCGTCACCCAAAGTATCCCACGGGCACCTCGGATGAGCGCTTCGGTGGGAAAATCAGATGGGGCGTTTCCTTCAACCAAGAGTACAATCTGATCCTGCAAATCCAACCCCTGATAGGATTCCCAAGAATACGAGATGCTGCCTGAACTGAATC
Organism: Anaerolineales bacterium; assembly: GCA_041558875.1. Classification (GTDB taxonomy): domain Bacteria; phylum Chloroflexota; class Anaerolineae; order Anaerolineales; family UBA4823; genus PFL25. Next base: position 4,042 of record JBFFEL010000104.1, on the reverse strand, counting down.
CTACGAATGTGAGTGGTAAAGTTACATCCCCACTGCCTCCATGGTCTGCTATTCTGAATCCGAAGTCGATTTGGTGCTGGAAAGCGTGGATCGGATTGCCATTTTCATCCAAAACCTCTAATACTGGTTGTGCTTCAAGCTGTACGATTTGAGTTGTCAATGGGTAAATATAACTGCCATGTTTCCAACCGGGAAGCAGGCCGTATTCTTCGAATTTTCCTTTAATATAAGCTGCCGCGCCTTCCAGGTCATCTTGACCAATACCGCGACCATTCATGTTTGCAAGATTTTCATTATGTATGTAAGCCGATTGGCCATCGAAATCGCTGGCAATTTTCTCAAACCAGGGGACAGGCCCGGTATTATTGATGATAAAAACTGTAGCAAATGATAACAGGATGATGACCAGGATCATCCGTTTTCGAAGTAAAAAGTTCGTGTTTACATGAATAGTGTCGAGTAAACGTCTTAAGCCTTCACCAAACATATTCATTCCAATGACAGAGATGAAAAAAGCAAAGGCTGGGAAAGCCACAATGAAAGGTTTTGCTCTCAGCCAGCGATATCCCTCCGCCAGCATTGTTCCCCATTCAGGTACTTCTGCCAGGGTGACATTTGCCCCCATGATTTCATCTCCTAAGGCGATATGGCTGCCGCCCCCGATGAATACCCCCAGAAAACTTAACTCACCCAGAAGCATCAGCGCCGCTCCCATTTCTAAAAAGGATAGGATCAGTATTTGGGGTAGGATATTTGGGATTATGTGGCGAACGGCGATGGCGAAATCCTGTGCCCCAACCGCACGGGCGCTTTCGATGAAAGGTCTCCGCTTAAGTACCAAAAACTCACTGCGAATATATTGAGCAATCTCTGTCCATCCAAGTGCGGACAGCGCCACAATGAATACAGGTAAGCCGCGCCGGATATCCAAAGCGTAAACCAGGATCATACTGCTGATCAATAACGGAATTGCTGATAAGGCACCGATCATTCCTGTGATCAATTTATCTGAGAGTTGGTTTTCATTCCAACCAGCGATCGCGCCCAGCACCAACCCAAGGATGATGCGCACCATGGTGATAAAGGCACAGGCAACCAATGTGTTGCGCGCACCATATAACAAAAAACTTAGGATATCGTTTCCCCATTGATCTGTCCCAAGTGGGTGCTCAGGAGATGGCGATAAAGGTGGGCTGATCCATTCACCCTTTTCTACATCATAATAAGTACCGACAGCTTGTCCAGTTATGTAAGGATTTGTTGGGGCAAAAACAGGGCCAAAAAGCACAATTAAGAACAAGCCTAAAACGATGAATCCCCCAAACATAAGCGGGAAATTTCTCAACACCGCTTTTAGGGTTGACCATTTTCGAGCACGAAGGGGTATTTCTATATCTGGTGACGACGTGGGCTCTGCTGACGTACTCGGCACGAACCTGGTAAGCTTCCTCATAATTCGTTATCTCGCATTTGAGGGTCAACAAAGCGGAATATGATATCCAGAAACAAATTGATCCCCAGGATGGTTAATCCCAACATTAGGGTCAATGTGACCACGACAGCTGTTTGGCGGTTGTCGATTGCCTGCAACAGACGCAAACCAATACCAGGCCACATAAAGAGAAATTCAACAATTGGCAAACTTCCCAAGGAAAAACGTAGAGATACACCAATGGCAGTTAAGATTTGGACGGCAACGTTACGTAAGGCGTGAATGATAACGGTATCTCTTTGACCGAGTCCTTTGGCATAGGCTGTTTGAATATAATCCTCTTGCATGACGCGGTTGATGGCAATAAAAGAATGCCGGGTCAGATATGCAATCGGGCGTGCAGTCAGCACGAGAACTGGCAAAAGCATATGGTCAAGATCCCATCCAAAACCGGCTATGCTTACCAGGCGATGCCCAAAAAAGTATAGATAGAAAATCTCTATTTGTTGTAGAAGGAAACCGGAAAAGAAAACAGGGGTAGATATTCCGATCAGGACCAGAATCAGAAAAAGAGTAACCAGTCTTTTATGCTTCGTCAGGGCTGCAAACACACCTACAGGTAATCCGATCAATACCGATACGCCTAAGGCGATGGCCAACAAAACCGCACTGTTGATGTAGGCATTGCCCTTGCCTGTGTCCACCCCACTCAGCCCCGGTTGAGAAATTCTAAAACTGATTTCCCCCTCCAACAAAGAAGAAATATAAACGCGCGAACGCTGCCAGGCAAGCTTGGTTTCGGATACTAAATCGTAGCTGGGGTGGGACACTTCTGAATTGCGGATCATCCCCATGCCGAGGTATGAGACAAAGATAATCGCGATACAAACAGCTAAGATAAAGGTAACACGAAGGGTGATGAAACGGAGCATCGAATGTGGAGTGATGTGTAAAATAAGTGAGAGGGTGGTTCGTAACCAAAAATTCTTGGAACTACACAAGTAAATGCCATAAAGTGTCTTGAAATAAAGCCACCACCATAAAAGGCATTTACCCAGGCAATGCGGAAGCATCTGAGCGTTTTATTTTAAACAACATACCGCATTGCACATCAGCCCATGAGCAGTTACAAATTCATTAGAATTATATCAGTTTCAGCAGATCACGATTTTAGATGTGCATCCAACCCGCATCCGCTGGTGATGTTGGCGCTGGTTAATTAAATACGAAATAGCCTGGTTGAAAGTTCGAATCCCCTTCCGGTGTCATCGAAGTGGACCCATCCCGAACCGCACCAGATTGGTGTTGAGCAATTCCTGGAATTGATTCGCTTCGATCAAAGAAGCGATCGGGAAGAGTTGTCCGGTATCTGAAAGTGAGGTCGGGATGTTTTCTTTTAATTCCCCCAACATTTCCCAACAATTTCAAAATGGCATTTCATAACTCATCTATAGCTTTCAACCATTTCCGAATATGACGTTTGGCCCATCGATAGTGATTCGCAGTATTCGCTAAAATGACTTCCACCATGCTGTTCTCTCCAAGCCATGAATATCTTCCAACTGCAAACATCTCTTCTTCTGGGATCTCTTCTACGATCGCTAATATCTGACTGTAAGATGCATTGAATTCTCGAAGCACATTCTCGATTGGACGATCACAATATTTTTCGTAGATGCGTTGATTGAGTAAGTCAAGTTGATTCCACCCAATACCTGGTGCGGGGGTTTCGGGTACTTCCCCACGTACGCCGGCTTGATACCAACCAATAAACCTTTGTTCCCAATCCATCAAATGGGCAAGGATATCTATGTATCATCTCACTATTGCGACGAAACGATTAAGGATTGATGCAGCGGATAGGTAGCAGAACTGCCAATCGACTTAAATTAGAGCAGTAGGTTTTATTTCCCTTATTGCCCAAATTGTTTCCTATGAATCAAGTTGATGAATTCTATCAACCGCCATCCACATGGAACCACATGTTTTCTTTCTCCGCCAGATCAGCCAAGGCGTTAAGGTCGTCAAAGGCACCACTGTTCACAGTTCCAGCGTTTCCAACGATGCAGAACGGATGATTGTTTTGATTCCGATCCTCTTCAATTGCATCTTTTAAAGCATCAAGCCGTATCCTACAATCACTGTCTGTTGGGATCCACCTCAAGGCCTGGTTTCCGAGACCAAGGAGCTCAACGGAACGCTCAAGACAATGGTGAGTTTCATCGCTGCAGTAAAGGATCATTCTTCGACTGAGTCCTTGAACCCCTTCCCCCTTGATGTCAACCTCAGCCTTCGCATTTCGAGCGACAGCTGGTCCGGTGAATTCGCCCCTCGGAGTGAGAATTTCGGGTTACCATCTCTTAATAACAACATTTTCCCTTACAAGGCAAGGAGGAAGGTACTTCCGCAATATTTTTGGAAATCGATTCGCCGGAAAAACAGGGGGAGCCGAGGCAAAAATGTCGAGGCGATCCCCTGTTTTTCCGGATTTCCCCTCGCCCAAGCTTGGGTGAGGGATCTGTCCTGAACGCAGTGAAGGAACCGGGGTGAGGGTTGACCTAATTGTACTTAGCGAGAAGACCACTAAGATTCATTTACTCACCTGCGATC
>JBFFEL010000103.1:0-14696 GCA_041558875.1 Anaerolineales bacterium | reverse complement strand
TAACTAATGCCCATCCCAGAATAGTAATACGCGTTGCCTGGAGGGAAAATGCTCTGCTTACCTAGTTGAGTCAAACCTGAGGTATGAGATACAACATGGCGCAGGGTGATTTGATTCCGATATGGTGAGTCAGGTAACCAGGGTTCTGTCAAATATGAGTTCAATGGTTGGTCCAAGGACAACCTGCCTTGGTCAACCAACCTCAAAGCGATATATGTAGTTAACACCTTGCTGTTAGAAGCCATGGCGAAGACTGTTTCAGGGGTAACTGGCTTCTTCGTGATGCTGTTGGCCACACCATACCCTGCTGACCAGATCGCTTGATGATCGCGGATGAGGGTAATACTGGCTCCCGGAATATCCTGTTCCTGCAAATATTTGGGAATAAACTTATCAAGGTCAGTTGCGATCGTTTCAGTTTTCTCCCTCAGCCGTAGTGGGGGCTCAGAAGCGCGTGTTGGAGCAAGATTGGATCTAGCTTCCCCAGTTGTCCCAATGAACAGAACTATAACCAATGTGCAAAGAAGACTAAGCAACCTAATTTTCATTTTTCCCTCAATCGAATAAACCAGATAAAGTCGAAGATATGACTTCACTTGTTTCAATGAGTTCGAAACCTCATTATCTGCCAATTCAAACTTAATGATGAGTTAGATACGAACATTATTATCGCGCCGGTAGCATGTTTTGAGAGCCCTCTGGAGAATGATCTCTACTCCTACCTGCGAAATATCTTTTTACTTAACTTCCGACCTATTACCGAGTGTTTTTTTGGATTCACTCATTGCTGCTGCAAATTCCCCCTTGTTCCAGGTATTAATTAGTTTTGCTCAACCTTAAAGATATGCTCCCTGCGCCACCGGACAGGCTAACTCGCAGTACCGGCAGGGTTTGGTCACTTTGCTGGGTTCGTCAATGCCCATGACCGCGCCATCGAGAATCTCGGCTTCGGCTTCGCGCTTGTCGTTTTCCAGCGAACACAGCGCCCGTTCAAAGGATCCGCTGCGGAACGCATCCCGTAGGCAGGCTTCGTGGCAGGGCCTGTGGCAGCCATCACATGGATCGAAATCAAGTGGACCCGTTGGCTCAATCTCAGCCTCCATGAATATCCCCCGCAAGCGAACCCTGCTGCCAAATTCAGGCGTTACCAGGAGGTTGTGTTTGCCGATCACCCCCAGGCCAGCCAGGTGGGCGGAATCTTTGAGGAACGCACCACCATACTCTATCTGGTAGGGCAGCGAGAGGGCTTTAATGCCCAGCTCTTCATCCATCCAGATACGCAGCTCCCTGGATTGCAGCCGCATAATACCATTGCCGGGAGTGAAGCCTTTGACCTTCATGCTCCACCAATCGAGCTCGGGCTTTGAGTCGGGATGTTCCAAAGCCCACACCAGCACGGATTTGTGCTCCGGGCGCCAGTCCACACCTTTGAATTTTTGGTAGTTCGGCGAATCGCGATCATAGGCCTCGTAGAAAGGATTATCTGCATAAGCCTGGTAGGAAGGGGAGGCCTTCAGATCTTCTATGCTGGCGATGCCAGCCAATGATGCCCCCAATTCCAGGGCTTTTTCGACAATGGTCTGCTCGATCTTTTTACCTTCCGGATGCATGTGTACGAATCCTCTCGTCTGTAGAATAGAATCGCAAACTCGGTTACTCGAACTGGATTTTTGTGGGTTATGCCTTTATGCTGATTAAAGCATCAGCAGCGACGACACCTTGACCTTCGGCCAGAAGCATCAGCGGGTTGATATCTAGCTCGATGATCGCTGATGGGTCTTTCTCTACTATTTCCGCAACCGTCAGAATGACATCCACGGCGGCATTTAAATCAGCAGGTGGAGCCCCTCTGAAGCCGGAAAAGAGCGGTGCGCACATCAGCTGAATAGAGGCTTGGAGGATCTTCTCTCTGCTGGTTGGCAGTAGTAGGGAGGCGCTGTCCTTCATCATCTCGACCAACGTCCCACCGCCTCCGACCAAAAGGTATGGACCGAACTGCTCGTCTCGGGCGACGCCGACGATCAGTTCCCCTACGACCCCCTCGATCATCTTCTCGACTAAAAAAGATTCGCAGAGTCCTGATAATTCATTCACCGCGGCTGACACCTCATCCGGACTGCCCAGACCGAGTCTGACCCCCCCCACTTCTGTCTTGTGTGCCAGGCCTAAGGTCTTTACAACGACGGGATAACCCAAATCCTCTGCCGCGACTACTGCCTCCGTTATATTATGCGCTACTCTACCTGGGGGGACTGGAATACCATTTTGAGCCAGAATGGCTTTCGATTCAGCTTCATCCAACACCTTGACCTGATCATCTTGTCCTGGATCGATAAGCGGCAGTAGCGATGGGCTCGGAGGTTGTTTCCAGGCCGCGCCAACATCCACCGCGGCCTGTATTCCAGCCAGGCCGGCATCAATTCCGGCCAGCATCGCCACGCCATCTTCCATTAGGCGCGCGGCCACCGCCTCCGAGATCGTATCGGAGAAGGTTGCCATGATAGCCGCCTTGGTGCCGGTTTTCTTGGCTGCCCGCACAAATCCCCTCTCTGCCCCATTCCAGGTCGATTGGTCGCATAGGTCATCCCTTGGATAATCGAGCAAGCACAGGGCAAGATCGAATTCCTGGGACAATAATGCACTGAAGTTCTTGGTATTCTGTTCCTCGTCATTCCAATCGAACATCTGGAAATCGAATGGGTTGGCAGGCACAATTCGCTCGTGGACGGTCTCCCGCAGGTGTTCGGTCACTTCCAGGGAAAGGGACGGCAGGCTCAGGTCGGGCCCCATGCCGTCGGCTAATAGCGTTAGATCGCCGCCAGACGTGCTCCCTGCGGCTATCTGTCCACCGTTTAGTGGGCCGAGGACGTGCAGCACCTTCAGCGCTTCGATCAGCGCTTCTAAAGAATCTACCCTTGCAACGCCGAGGCGGTTGAACAGGGCGCTGACGAGAACATCGGAACCGGCCATGGACGCCGTGTGTGACACAACCATCTTTTGGGCGACCTCAGAGCGTCCAACTTTCATGGCGACGATGGGTTTGCCCAAATTACGTGCGAAATTAACCGCTTCCTGGAAGGCCACCGGATCGGGCATGGTTTCCAGGAAGAGGCCCAAGGCAGTTACCTGTTCCTGCTGGGCGAAAATCTTAATCGCGTGATGCAGGTCAAATTTTAGCTTATTCCCCAGGGACACCATGTAGGCGATGGGCAGGCCGCGCCGCTGCATGGTCAGGTTGAAGCCCACGTTAGATGACATCGTGATGATCGCCACGCCTTCTTCGACCCTGCGCCCGCCCTGCTGGTCAGGCCAGAGCATCGCCCCGTTGAGATAATTTAGCAGCCCATAGCAGTTCGGTCCGATCAGCGGCATATCCCCTGAGGCCTCCAGAAGCTGCTCCTGGAGTTCGGCGCCCTCCTCGCCAAACTCGACGAAACCAGTGGCATAGCAGACCGCACCGCCAGCCTCTCTTTTGGCCAGTTCCCTGACGATGTCAATTGTTATGTAGCGGTTGACCCCCACATACGCTGCATCGGGGCTCTCAGGCAAATCTGCAACCGAGCGATAGACCTTGCGCCCCAGGATCTCCGTTTTCTTCGGGTGGACCGGCCAGATCTCCCCTTCGAAGCCCATGAGCTCGCTCTGGCGGATCACCTCGGCGGCGTTTGCTCCACCAAAGGTGGCAATGGTGCGCGGATTCAAAAGACGCTCAAACGACATGTGTTGCCCTCACCGGGTCCGATTCCATTTCCTTGAATGCCTTAACCAGGGCTGGCACAAACTGACGGCAATCTTCTACGATGCCAATGTCTACCTGTCCAAATACGGGTGATTTGGGGTCGTTATTTATGGCGATCATCAGTTTTGCCCCCATAATGCCGACCATATGCTGCTGTTCCCCCGACAAGCCTATGCCAATATAAATTTCTGGACTAACCATCCTCCCGCTTTGACCGATCATGGTTTCCAAATCTGTCCAACCCTCATCAACTGCGGGTCGGGTTGAACCTAAAGCCGCATGGAGTGCCTCTGCCAGTTCTGCTATTTCCTGCCATCCCTCGCTGGAACCTGCACCCGCGCCGCCGGCCACCACTACCGGCGCGGTCTCTAAGGGTAAGCCTTTGGGCTCCACGTGAACTACCTCGAGGGTTTTTACCCGGGTTTTCACCTGCTCGGGGGGATCAAAGGGCAGGATTTCTCCAAAACGGCTTTCATCCAGGGCTGGCATTGGAAAAACTCCCCGGGCTACGGTGGCGATTTGGGGGCGTTTATCCGGGCAGATGATCGACATCAGGCCCCCATAAGCGGGGATCTGCTGCTCCAAAATTCCATCTTCATCCAAAACCAGGTCGATGCAGTGGGCGCTCAGACTGGTGCCGAGCTTGGCGGCGATCAAGGGAGCCAGCTCACGTCCCATATAGGTTGAACCGATCAGCATGATTTGCGGCTTGTGCTCATCCGCCAGCGCCGTGATGCTCGCTAAGTATATTTCGGACTGGTATACCTCAAATCCAATTGCATCGCCAACATGGACGACATCTGCACCCGCGTGGAACAACGAATCCACCCTATCTCTGATGCCTTTTCCGAACAGCAGCACCTCGACTGGGGCACCCAGTTCATCCGCCAGTTTGCGTGCCTGGCCGATTATTTCAAAGCAGATAGGGGGGATATTGCCCTCAACCTTTTCGCCAATCACCCACACAGGATTTATGTGATCGCTCATGATGCCAATCCTGCTTCCACCAATTTGTTAACCAGCTGATCCACTTTTTCCTCCAGGGTGCCGTCGATAAATTCGCACTCCCGTTTGCTCTCTACATAAGCCAGTTTGGATACGATCGTCGGCGATCCTTTTAGGCCGACAGAATCCTCCTGCACACCCAGGTCATCTAATCCCCAGGTGGTGATCTCTTTCTTCCTGGATTTGATAATCCCCGAAAAGCTTAACGTGCGAGGCGTATTCGCATCCTGGGTCACTGTGAATACTGTCGGTAGAGCTGCCTTGACCAATCGATATCCGTTCTCAATATCGGCTTTTACCACCCAGTACTTCCCATCGGTTTCAACAAACTCGCGCACCATGGTCACAACCGGCATGTCCAGGAATACAGCCAGCTCGGGACCTACCCACTCGGTCGCCCCATCACTGCTCGCTCTGCCGCACAACACAACATCCACCTCGCCAATCTTTTCAACAGCCTTGGCCAGGGTGAAAGCGGTGGCGTATGCATCTGCTCCCGCAAAGGCTGGATCCGATAACAGGATACCCTTATCTGCGCCCAATGCTAGGCATTCTTTTACAATGTCTCCCGCTGGTGGTGGACCCATACTGATCACTGTAATGTGCGCGCCAGATCCTTCTTTCAATTGTAGGGCAACTTCAAGCGCATTACGATCGAGTGGATTAATCTCCAGCGGGATATCCAGCCGTGGGAGGGATTTGGTGACCGGATCGATCTTCAATCTTTCAGCAGCTTTTGATTCCGGTACAGCTTTAACACAAACAATGATCCTCAGCATATCACCCTTAGTTGTTTACCAGCGAAAAATTCGCTCAAGCCGCCGTCTCCGGTGACGGGCAATGTTATGAAATCTCGTTGTTTTCTAATTGCTGTTCAGATATCAATCTCGTTAGCACGTGCCTTATGAAAGCGCCCAGCGAGAGACGATCACCTTCATGATGTCAGATGTGCCGGCAGAGGGTCCCAACACGAACGAATCACGTACATAGCGGGTTACCGGATATTCTTCCATGCAGCCATATCCGCCGTGGATATCTGCCGCCATTTTGGCTGCTCTCTGTGCTGCTTCGGTGGTGAAGTACTTGGCGACGGCATATTCATTTCCGGCGCGCTCACCTTTATCATGCAGGGCGGATGCTCGATATCCTAACAGACGACCGGCTTCGAGATCGATTTTGATGTCCGCGATCTTGAATTGTTGGGCCTGCAACTTGCTGATCGGCCTGCCGTATAAAATTCGCTCATTGGCGAATTTAACTGAAGCCTCCAGGCAGGCATTGTGCAGCCCCAGCGCACAACCAATCATACCTGCACGTCCAGATTCGCTGATCGCGGTCATCGAGACGCGCATACCTTTGCCTTCCGGCCCCAACAAGTTTTCGGCAGGAACTTTACAATCCTTCATTTCGATCTCGCCTGTGTTGCAGCCGCGCATGCCGACCTTATGCTCTTCGTGGGTCGCCTCAAAACCTTCCATATCCTTTTCAAGGATGAATGTGGAGTATGCCTCGCGATCATCCTCATTGTTTGCCAGCACGACTTGTGTATCAGCAATATGGGAGTTGGTGATGAAACACTTGCGCCCGTTGAGGACGTAGTGTCCATTTTGCCTCTTGTACGAAGTCGAGCAGCCCTTCGGATCAGAGCCGCCGGATGGCTCTGTGACCGCTACTGTAGCGAATCGTTCTCCTGTGGCTAATCCGGGCAGGTATTTTTCCTTCTGTTCATCTGTGCCGAACAGGATGATCGGATCGATCCCCAGACCACCCACCTGCATCATCATCGCCGTGGCGACAGAAACCCTGGCGATCTCCTCCAGGGCGATCATCCGGACGGTGTAGCCGAGACCCAAGCCGCCGTATTCTTCCGGGATGGTGATGGCCATCATTTCTGCCTCGCCCAGTTCCTTGATCACTGGATCCCAGCTCCGCCCCGTCTCCTCCATATCTTGCACGTGGGGAGCTATCTTCGTCTCAGCGAACTCCCTGGCTGCTTTCCGAAATAGATCTTGTTCTTCAGTAAATGTAAAGTCGATCATGGTGGTGCCTCCTAAACCCTCGCAAAGATTTTTGTTTGAGCTGATTGTTTGCTTTGCTCGATCGGTTCGTTGATACTTGTCTCTTCTACAGAAAATGCCTGACTATTTGATTCCCTTCCATACCTTGGCCCGGTTGTCGATGAATGGGATTAGGGTAACCGTCGCAGTCGCTTTTTCCTCTCCCAGGTCGACATTTAGTCGTGTTCCCATTTTTGCACTTTCGACGGCAACCAGGGCAAAGGCGATATTCTTTTCCAGGTCTGGTGAATAGACCGCACTTGTGATCGTGCCCACTTTTTTGTCGTTCCATTCGATTGGCCAGGGCTGTGCAGTTTGGTACAGCGGCTCAGTGTGAATCTCCAATCCCACCAGTTTACGCTTGATCCCGGTGGAATTTATTTCCTTCAGCGCCGCTTTTCCGATGAAGTCAATTTCCTTTTCGAGATCGACAAACTTCCCTAACCCAACCTCGTAAGGGTTGGTGTCTTCGGTTATGTCTTCCCAGTAATTTAGTAACCCGCTTTCAACGCGTTCAATGCTGGATGGTGTGGAAGGTTTGATGTCGTATGGTTTCCCAGCTTCCATCACGGTTTCCCACAGCTGGTCGCCATAACGACCGTCCCGCAGGTAAAGCTCATATCCACCCTGCTTGCTCCATCCTGACCGGGCAAGTACCAGTGGAATGCCATCCAATTCGGTCTCCTCGAACCAGAAGTATTTCAAGGTTCGCACCCAATCCCCAAACAAATCAGCCACAACATCGAAGGATTTTGGTCCCTGAACTGCCAATGGGGAAACGTCCGGTTCTTGAATTGTTATTTGCATACCGAAGCCAACTGCAAGTGCTCTTGCCCAGAGCAGGATATCCCGGTCTGCGATCGACAACCAGAATTGGTTTTCTCCAATTCGTAGGACGACCGGGTCATTGAGTATGCCGCCCTTTTCCGTGGTCAGGGGTACATACTTGCACTGCCCAATCTTCAGGTCCCCCAAATCGCGCGGGGTCAAATGCTGGAGGAATCTGAGCGCCTCTGGACCGGTGATTTCTACCTGTCGCTGGCAGCCCACGTCCCACAGGGTCACCCCTCGCTTTATGTACCAGTAATCGCTCAACAGATCTTCATAGACCAGCGGCAGGTACATATTGTTGTACGTCGTATATGCTTTGCACCCGTAACGCTCAGTCGCCTCAAAGAAAGGGGATTTCCGGATCCGGAAGCTGTACAATTTTGGCTTCTTGCTCTTTGGTCGCTTTTTGCTTTTATCTTCTGTCATCATTGCCTCAGTTGATCAGTGCTTGATAGACTGCTGTTCGAAACTCTTTTCGGATCGGGTAGGTTTGAGATGGCAGGTATTGGCTCATCATGATTGCGATCATATCTTCGCGTGGATCGATCCAGAAAAAGGTCTCCGCGTACCCGCCCCAGCTGTGATCGCCCACCGAGCCCATTACACCGGATTGTGGCGCATCGAGCATCACGCCAAATCCCAGGCCAAAGCCCATTCCCATCATCGGTTCCGCCCCTTCAAAAGCAATAGGCAGTAGCGGATCAGGCAGGTGGTTGGAGGTCATGAATTCAACCGTTTTGGCTCCGAGCAATCTTGAGCCGTTCAACTCACCTTCGTTCAGGATACATTGTGCGAATTGCAGGTAATCTGAGGTCGAGGATACTAATCCCGATCCACCGGAATGGAATGCCACCGGCGGCAAATATTCGCTGGATTCTGGCAGGTCCAGAACACCGAAATCACTGTCTTTAGTTTTGCCGTACAGGGTGCAAAATCGATCTGACTTAGCAGGGTCGATCTGAAAAGCAGTGTCTACCATCTCCAATGGATCGAAGATCTTTTCCTGCATGAAGTCACCTAGCGGTTTGTCTGACAGCACTTCTACCAGGAAGCCGACGATATCTGTGGCAACACTGTAATGCCACTTATCTCCCGGGTGGTACATAAGCGGCAAGTCAGCGACCCGTGCGGTAAACTCTGTGTTTGTGATCTGCGGATTGAAAAGCTCCGCTTCATCATACAGCTTATCTACAGGTGAATTTGATTCTATGTGACCACCATAGCTCAACCCGGCGGTATGGCGCAGCAGATCCTGGACCGTCATTGGGCGTTTAGGATTCTCCAATTCACCATCTGGCCGCATGACTTTCACGTCATTGAATGCGGGAATGTATTGGCTTACCGGATCGGTGAGGTTGAACAGGGCTTCTTCATACAGCATCATTAACGCCACGGAGGTGATTGGCTTGGTCATGGAATAGATGCGGTAAATTGAATCCTTCGAGAGGGGGGTTTTTGTCTCCAGATTTTGATAGCCGAAGGTTTCTCGATGGACTACCTGACCTCGCTGCCAGACGCAGGTCTCTACCCCGGCCAGTTTTCCGCTCTCAACATAGCGGTTCATCAGGACGTTGATGCGGGTTAATCTTTCAGCAGAGAAATGCAATTTGCCTGAATCGATGTGTTTCACGAGGTTTACCACCAATTCGTTAAGTGCCGACCACCAGGCCGCCGTCAACCCGGATTACTTCCCCAGATATGTAGCTGGCCTCATCTGAAACCAGGAACAAGTACAGGTTTGCCACCTCCTCGGGTGTGCCAAGACGGTTGATCGGTACGCTTCGCTTGAATGCTTCCAGGTTCTCCTCTGGCATGGAGAGCAGCATTTCGGTCAAGATCATCCCTGGGGCGATCGCATTTACCCGGATGTTGTAGCGCCCAAGTTCACGCGCCCAAACCTTTGTCATGCCGACCACGCCCGCCTTCGCCGCCACGTAATTTGTCTGGCCGAAGTTGCCATCCAGGCCAACTACTGATGATGCATTGACGATCGCACCGCCTCCTTGACGGATCATATAGGGGGCAACCGTTTGGGTGCAGTTGAACACGCCTTTTAGATTGACAGAGATAACCGCGTCGAAAGTCTCTTCGCTCATCTGCTTGACGAGATTCCCGTCTTTGACCTTGACCAGCGTGGCGTCGCGTAAGATCCCGGCATTATTGACCAGGACGTCCACCCTCCCGGTTTCTTCGATTACCTGCTCAACCCAATCTTGGACGATCTGGCGATCAGAAACATCGACCGCAGAAAAAACACAACTCTCACCGAGCTCGACAGCTGCACTGAGCCCGGCTTGCTCGTCGACATCACATATGTATACTTTTGCTCCCTCCTGGAGGAATCGATTGGCAGTTGCTTTCCCGATCCCGGCTGCTCCACCAGTGATCAGGGCCACTTTCCCATCAAGTCTCATCAGCTGTACCTCGGTTGATTAGCAAAGATAGGAGCAGGTCTTGCCAAGCCTGTTTGAGTGGCAAGACCCGAGTGAAATTCTCCCTGGTTATTGATATGAACCCACTTCGTTGGCTAGTTCCATGAACCAGTCGATCTTCTCGGCCGGCGCTACGGTTGGTACTTCACAGCCTGGGGCGAGGATATACCCACTGTCATTGGCGGCTTTGGCGAGGCAATCCTCAATCGCCTGTTTCATCACGTCTTTGCTTTCAGCCAGGAAGCATTCAGTGGGCACATTGCCAATCAGGACCGTTTTACCCCTGGCAGCTTCAGCTGCCATTGCCAAATCGGTGCCCGAATCTACGCTGATATTGCTGGCTCCGGTAGAAACCATGTCTTCCAGGATGGGGTTGGCGTTCCCGCAAATATGGATACCGACTCCAATTTTCTTCTCCTTGAAGTAGGAGACCAGTTCCTTGTGATAGGGCAGGACGAAATCGCGGTAAATGGCTGGCGAAATGAGATTGCAGGAGGCTGGCGCCTCTGAATAACCGACGCCGATGCCGATCTCGCTTAGCGCTTGTGTGAAGCTCTTGGTTGCCTCGGTGCTGATCTGCATCAGCTCATGGACGAAATCTGGATCCATCTTCGTATCCACGATCAGATCATTGGCGCCGCGCAAGCCCATGGCGATCGTCCAGGGTCCCGCGATCACACCGGATACCGGGGCCTCTGTAACAACTTCCTTGAGCGCCGCGCAGGCTTCCAGGTAGCCCGGTAACCGCCCATCAGCCTTCGGATCGGGCACTTGCACGCTGCTCAATTTACCTTTATCAGCCAGGAATTCCTTGGTAACGACGCTCATGCTGTCTTCTGGATACCTCAGCTCATTGCCAATCGCCTCGATATCCATGCTCAGATCCCACATCATGATCATGATATCCGGCTTGTATCGTTCGTAGGCTGCGGTCTGTGCCTTCAGAAAAACGTTATGATCCTGCAGCAGGTCTCTGACCGAGACGCCGATCAGCTTGGCATTGCAGGAGCCAGTGAAGATATAGGCTGGTACGCGATCTAATTCGGGATCCTTATCGGTGAAAGTTTTTTTGAAGGCCGCTGAAACTCTCTGCTTTCCTGTGTATACCTCGCTCACAACTCGCCTCCTTCTTCCCAGATCTTCATTTGTTCCCGGTAGGAGGGCGGGAAGGTGCCTTCAAAGTCAAAGAAGCTGGTGATCGGGTAGCGAACCCCGGCCTTATGCGTCTTAAGCAAGCCATCCAGAACGGTGTCTACCTTGGAGGGCGGGATGAAGAACGCCATCTCCCAATCCTGGGTCATGCCGAAAATCCGATCCCCGTTACCTGGCACAATGTAGCGGCATTTGTCTTCTTTAATCACGGTGATGATCGCTGCACAGCCTAATCTGCCCATCGCTGATGAATGAACCGCGCCGCCCTCATTGTAGAGCGCGCCCTGGATAAGACGCATAATCTGGGCCGGGTTTCCGTAGACCATGTACAGGTCCGGTTCAAAGGTGGTGTACATCAACGGTGCCACCAGGATGTGGCTGAACGTTCCATAATCAAAGCGGTCTACCAGATCTTCCTGGGTTTTACCAACCTCGGGTGAGGTGGTGAACATACCCGCTGAAAGGTTGCCTTCATTGTAGAAATCGATGTCTTTAAAGAAGCCAAAAGGCGCCGCGCCAAGTGAGCACTGCATATCTTCTTTACCCATTGCGATCGCCCAACCATACTTGCGGGCCATGCCGATGCCCTGGCAGATAGCAATTTTTTTGCCCATATGTTCGAACGGGCGGCGGGTTCTTTCTGGGATCTCATCCTCCGATTTAAGCATCTTGATTGCTAGGGGGAAAGTGAGCGGTCGGAAGAATTTGTTCAATCCCTGTTCTAATTCTTGTACAGTTGCCATGATGCCTCCTGAGTTTTTAATTTCTAATTGAGTAGTTTCCAATTATTCAGCATTTCATATGTATTCATCCAGGCTGCCAAATTCATGTTGATCAAAATTGGATTTCGCTGTTGACCTCCTCTCCTCTACGAGTCAAGTCAGATTTTAAATTCCACAATGGATAGTTTTCAAATGTAGGATCAACAATTAAAATTATAAAATTTTGTGCCTTTATTCACTACGCCGAATATTCTAGCATTTGCTTATTGCTGATTTGACAGATGAATTCGACTAGGGAATCGATGGACAGGTCCAGATTGTAGTTATCCTTGGCTACTCCGTACAAAACGGAGGAACCTAACATGCCTGCGAACAACATCCCGGAAACGGTTTCCGGATTGTTCGATGCACTGATTTCTCCCAGGTCAATCGCCTCTTCTAAAAGCCTGGTTAGCATCCTCTTGAAACCCTCAAAACCCTGGTTGACTTCTCTCATCAGGTGAGGGTTGGTATCATCGAATTCGACTGAAAAGGTGATGAAGATGCAGCCTCCGGGAAAGTTTTCAGCATCCTTGAGATATCTATCGTGGTAATTGTGCAGAATTTTTATGATTTTTTCAGTGGGACTGTTTATCTCATCGATCGAGTCGAGTACTTTTTCTCGCCAGATCGATTGCGATTCAGCCAGCACCGCAAAAAACAGATCTTCTTTGCTGGAGAAGTGGTTGTAGAAACCCCCTTTGGAAGTTCCAGCGGCATCGATGATATCGTTAATACCGGTGCTCAAAAAACCATTGAGCGAGAATAGTTTCTGGGCTTCGTGAATGATGTTATTTTTGAGGGGCATAATAAGATTATTCGGACTGTTAAAGGACAGACCGGTCTGTCTCTTTGTCTGTCGCTATAATACAATTTTTCACAAACTTTGTCAATTAATCTCCCCCAATTCTTGCTGAATTAAGACATAAGTAATGATCCATCCCCTGCGTAAGGTCATCCCAGGTACACCAAGACGCTTGGGTTTAAATATTCTGGTTAAATCAGCCAATATTTTTTTATATCCCCCAAGGTAAACTTTGACTTATTCCTTCAGTAAACTTGGCTAACTTGGATCGCCCGGTTTGACCAAGCATCCCGATCCAGACATTATGGGTAAAGCCCACCTCGATTTGACGAGAACTTGGTCAACTCGCTTTTCAAATCAAATGCCGTTACAATCCCGGAAGGTACATATAGAGTTCAGCTTCCTTGTCCTGGCGGACCAGGTGCAGGTTGGGGAAGGTGAAGTAATTGGAAACCACGCGCGTACCGGGGTGCAGTTCCCGTTTTAATTTCTTCTCTAGCTTGTTATTCGTATCCTGAAGCAGGTAGCAGGTGACCACGTCGGCTTCACTTAAATCCTGGGTAAAAAAATCCCCTCGGATGATGCGAATCTGATCTCGCAATCCAAGAATTGTGATCAACATCTGACACCACAGATAGCGCAGTGGATCGAGTTCGATACCCACAGCTCTCGCCCCATACCTCCTTGCCGCGGTGATGATCATGCGACCATCTCCGCAACCCAGGTCGTAGACCAGGTCATTTGGCCCGGCCTCAGCCATGGTAAGCATTTTGTGGACCATGCTCATCGGCGTAGGTGCCCAGGGCGCGCCCCGGGACCTCGTCCAGGAAATGGAGATCGCTAAACCAATTAATAGTACTGTCAGGACAATGATCAGCCACACAGGTCTAAACTCAAGTTTCTCAGATTGTTTCTTTATAGCTTGCCAGGCAAGCATATCATCAAAAAAAATAAACCCCAAGGAATTCCGAGTTAGTTGTAGAAAATCATCTAGAATTCCAAAGCCGCCCCACGTATCTCTGGAGCGGCGTATCCACTTCTATTTAATCTTAACGACTTAAAGATCGGTTTTCAAGCCATTACTTGCTGCCGGTGTGGCGATTGACATTGCACGTATAGCAAATGTGCTGATGAAAATTGAGAATGCGGATCAAAATGTGTTTCAACCTATTCAGGCAAACCCATCCAGTATTTTTTCGACGACTGCTAAAGATTAATTGCTTGATGCGTTTATCCGCTTACTGGAGGCTTCGGAAGACACAAGGGACGCCGAAGTGTTATGTGATGCTATTATTGATGAAATTTATTATCAGATTTTGATGGATGAACGTAATGGTGAACTCCGCTATTTGTTACAGCAGCGCGGTGAAATCCAGCGAGTCTCCAAAGCCGTTGAGCATATTCACAACAATCTGGATCAGCCCGTTTCTGTAAAAGGTTTGGCTGATCTAGTGCATATAAGTCGTTCATCGTTTTTCGACAAATTCAAAGATGTCATGCATGTCTCGCCTTTACAATCTGCCAAGTCTGTTAAGCTCCATAAAGCGCAAGTTCTAATCCAGGAAGGCAAAAAGGCCAACGAAGCGGGATATTTGGTAGGCTACAACAGCCCAGCCCAGTTCAGTCGGGAGTACAAGCGCCATTTTGGATATGCGCCGTCGTTAACTTGAGTTATATGCACCAGCCTGATATTTCTACAATCAGGAGATTTGTTTTATTTAGTTTGTTGGTTTAGGAATAGTCAGTTACGAATCATAATTGGTTATAGTTCAGTTGATTTGATCGAGCACGATCTTAATCAAAGAAATATCTTTGAACTAATACCTAACCTAAGTTGCTACCAATCAGACATCACGTCATTCTGAGTGAGGTACGAGCGAAGAATCTCTCCATAGTTCAGCTGATTCTTCACCC
>JBFFEL010000102.1:0-14742 GCA_041558875.1 Anaerolineales bacterium | reverse complement strand
CAATGTTTGCCCAGGGACCAGCATGGAGCCCCTGCGCCAGCGGTTGAGCAGCTGGGCCTGGTATGGATCAACATTGGTAATCAGCTGGATCGAAGCGACCTGAGGACGAATACGTTCCTCAATGTTCAATCCAATCCGTTCCAACACGATCCGGCCAGATTCGAGCACATCAGCCTGGTTCAACGAGTGGATTTCGAACATACCAAACTCACGTTCAACCACCTGGGCGCCGGGCTTTGCCTCGGTGGCTTTGACGGCGATGTCCACCGTGCGGAAGACCTCATTTCCAGGCGCCATCTCGATATACAGCGAGGCCATTCCTTCAACTGGCAGGTCCCCCTGGGTGATCGTACCGACAAAGGCCGCATACTGCGGCTGCATGCGATCTAGATAACAATAGCAACGGAGCGAAAATTCACTAGCCATAAATCTCCAATCTGATCAAATTATTCTGGGGTTGGTATATCGTTCATGGCGATACCGACAGGGGTCACGAAAACTGGTCGTTCGGGGACACTGGTCGGAATGCCGGTATACTCCTCGACAACAGAATCCATTCCCGGAAAAGATGTCGTGCCACCAACTAAAGTCAGCTCTTGCACATCTACCTGGCTTATTTCAACATGCCTGGCGACAATATCAGCCACTTTTTCCATGACCGGTCTCACGATGGTGAACAAGCGATCCTGTTCTTCAGGATTGATCTTCATCTGCTCAGCAGCTTCAAAGGTGATGTCCTGAGCTCCCGCAACAACCAGCGAAAAATGCGTCCCGCCGGTGGCTTCATCCGCAGTGTAGACAACCTTACCATCCTGGAGGATGGCAATACCGGTCGTACCACCACCCACATCGACGATTGCCCCGTCTTGCAGGTTTAGTAAGGCATTCGCAGCGGATGGCTCATCAACCATCTTCGTACAGCGCAGCCCAGCCGCTTCGACCACATTCGACATAGCCCTGACTTCTACCTGAGGCACTCCCGGAGGAAAACCACTTGCCGCGTGGGTCAATTCCTTTCCCAGTCGCGCCTCGACCCGCTTTTTCATCTCTTTCAGCAGGTCGATCGCGCCCAGGTAATCTACCACCAGACCATCCCGGACGACCTCTGCAAACTGGTATTCACCTGCCAACGGCTGCTTATGCTGATCGAGAACTACCAGGACCAAGTAGGCGGTACCCAAATCCACTCCGACGTGAAGCGGATCAGCGAGAATCTCGGCCAGCGGAGGGGGCTCTGGATCAGGGACCCAGCGGATTACCTCAGCGGCGCGAGCTAGAGTCTGGATGTAGTCAGGCTGGGCTTTAATCACCCTGGCTGCTATTCTTCAGCTTCTCCCGACCGACCGCCGAAACCACCCTTGGTCCTCTGGGGCAGAATCATCTCTACGTTCTCGTGAGGCCGCGGGATCACGTGGACTGATACCAGTTCAGCCACGCGCTTGGCGGCTGCGGCGCCGGCATCTGTGGCGGCTTTCACCGCACCGACATCACCGCGCACCATCACGGTCACGTAGCCTCCACCGACGTACTCTGAGCCGATCAACACCACGTTAGCAGCTTTTACCATCGCATCTGCTGCTTCAATGGAGCCGATCAACCCGCGGGTTTCGACCATTCCTAAGGCGATAAATGCTGGATCTTGAACCATTAGACACTCCTATGATTAGATTTTTACATCTCTCGGGCAATTGCCTGCTATGCCCGGATAATTTGCTCCACTACCTCTGCGACCACCGCTTCGATCTCACCTGGATCAGGCCCATAGATCGGACCTGCTGGGGTGGTTCCCGATCGCATTGCCATCTCTGGAGGACGAGAGGTTTCAAATGCCATACGCTTGATATTAAACAGGTGATATACACCGACATTGTCACCAGTTATAGCACCACCGATCCCACCTGGACCCAAGGTCAAGGAGGGCATCACATTCGTGGTAAGACCAATCGTGCCGAGGGTGCCCATCGTATTGACCCCGATGCGGAATACCGGCTTCTCGAGACCAAAAGCCATCAACACGCTCTCATCCGTGGCATGAATGATCAAACTGTGGCCACGACCACCGAAGTTAATCATCTGAATACAGCGGTCGCAGCCCGATTCCCATCCATCTGCTTCATACCAGCCCAGGACGGTGGTCATTTTTTCACGCGATAAAGGCTCCTCACGCCCAACTTGGGTCAGCTTCGCGACCAGGATGCGGGCGTGCGCTGGGATCCTGATACCCGCCATGGCAGCCAGATATTGCGGGGATTTGCCTACGCTGGCGACATTGATACTGCCGTCAGGATGAAACAAGGCTTTGCGCAGGGCATCAGCCTGGCTCTCATCGACGAAATATGCTCCCTCACCTTCCATCAGCTGCTGCAAACGCGCCGCTATCGGACGATCCGCAATCACAGCCTGTTCCGTAGCGCAGATCACCGAATAATCGAAGGCTTTGCTGGCGACAATATACTTGGCAGCTTTCTCCAGATCAGCACTGCGATCGACATAGACAGGAACATTGCCAGGGCCAACACCATATGCCGGTTTTCCCTGCGAATGGGCCACCCGCACCATCTCGCTGCCGCCCGTGGCCAGGATCACTGCTGTCCGTTTGTGGGCCATCATCTCCTGGGTTCCCTGTAACGTGATTTGAGTCAGGCAATTGATCAAGCCTGGTGGGGCACCCGCGCCCTCAGCAGCATCGATCATCACTTTAGCAGTTTCTTTACAGCAGTTTACCGCAGTAGGATGAGGAGCGACAACGATGCCATTCCGGGCTTTGACCGCGATCAGGATTTTGTTCATCACAGTTGAGGTTGGGTTCGTACTGGGAATCAACGCTGCCACGACTCCCATTGGCCAGGCAATTTCGTAAATCTTGTTTTTCTCATCCTTGCGCACAAATCCAACCGTCTTGATATCCTTGATCCGGTTCCAGAGGTGTTGGGAAGCGAACTCGTTTTTCAGCTTCTTATGCTCTGGAACACCAAAACCGGTCTCGTCCGCTGCCATGCGACCCAAACGTTCAGCGCCCAGATAGGCAGCCTGCGCCATCGCCTCACAAACCTGATCGACCTGCTGCTGGGTGGCCATCCCCCAGATCTTTTGCGCCTCATAGGCCTGGTCAACCATCTGTCGAGCTTCTTGAATTGAGAGTAAATCTTTGTCAGAAACTGGCATAACAAATCCTATGGTAAATATTCAGCAAGGAGTGCTCACTCCTTGCGATAGACTACTTCTCCGCCAACTTCTAAGTGATCAATCACGGCCATGATGACCGCATCCACTGGGCTGTTCCTGGTGATCGTCGTCTGGCGGCCGCCGGAACCGTGAGCAGTCAATACTAAGTCTCCGACACCAGCGTCGAGCGTATCCACGGCGACATATGGTTTCCCGTAAGGCGTACCAGTCTCGTCGGTCTGGCGAACGATGAGCAGCTTGCGTCCCTTGAGCTTCTCATCCTTGATTGTAGAAATCGTCGTTCCAATCACTTTTGCGATCAACATCGCCTATACAATAAGCCTCCAAACGTTCAACAGAAGTTAAGTCTTGCGAAAAACTACCTCACCATCGACCTCTAAATGGTCTATCACAGCGATCACGACTGCATCGACTGGACATTCTTTTGTCTGATAAGTCTGGCGGGCGCTGGAACCATGCCCGGTCAGCACCAGATCGTTTACACCGGCATCCACCAGATCGACAGCCACAAATGACTTGCCGATAAACTCGCCCTTCTCATCAGTCTGGCGTAATACAAGCAGCTTGCTGCCGCGCACTTTTTCATCTTTAATGGTCGAGATCGTCGTGCCGATAACCCTGGCGATTTTCATTTCCTGTTCAACCAGCCTTATGCATATCCTGCCACAGTAACCGGCGTCGCCATGGATGGAGCAGAACCGCTCTCGCCCTGGACGATCTTCACACCGGCGCTGGCTCCGATGCGTGTCGCACCTGCAAAAACCATCTTCTCAGCATCTTCATAGGATGAGACGCCCCCGGCTGCTTTGATGCCCATTTCGGGTCCAACTACTCTACGCATCAGAGCAATATCCTCAACAGTTGCCCCTCCGCTCGAAAATCCAGTTGATGTTTTGACATAATCAGCGCCGGCTTCTTTCGCCAGCAGGCAGGCGATCTCTTTTTCCTGATCAGTCAGCAGAGCGGTCTCAATGATCACTTTGACCAATGCACCAGCCGCATGAGCCATTCTCACCACGGCGTTGATATCCTTGGCAACCAGCTCATAATCCTTACCCTTCAGTGCACCGATGTTGATCACCATGTCGATCTCCGTGGCGCCATCCCGCAAAGCAGTTTCGGTCTCGAATACTTTCACATCGGTTGAGGAAGCCCCGAGCGGAAAACCGACCACGGTACAAACTTTCACCGGGCTGCCACGCAGCAGCTCTGCGCACATTTTGACATGTGTAGGATTGACGCAAACGGAAGCAAATTCATATTTGCGGGCTTCATAGCACAGCTGGGCGATCTGATCAGGCGTTGCATCCGGCTTCAGGATGGTGTGGTCGATCATCCTCCCTATGCTGGGATCTTCGGGTATACCCCCAAGGGAAGAGGTTATCCTTGCCGCGCCGGCGTTCACCACACGACCCACCCGGTCAAAACAGGTCCTCACGCAAACCTCCCCGGTGCATTCTTCCGTGCAGTGGTCGCATTCGTCAGATTCTGATCGCTGCTCGCTTTCAGCCAAGGCGATCATTACCTCGCGGGCCACAATTTCAACAATTCGTTCGACATTCACATCTTTAGCTAACATTTAGACTTATCACCTATTTATTTTCTACGTCCATAATTTTATCTACTCGTCGCGCATGGCGCCCACCGCCAAAGGTCGTATTTAGAAAGGTGAGTACGATTTGACGGGCAAGCGACGCCTCGATCATTCCTGCACCAAGGGTAAGCACATTGGCATTATTGTGCTCCCGGCTGTTCACGGCAGTCGCGTGGTCGTAACACATAGCAGCTCGGACACCGCGCACTTTATTGGCTACCATGCAGCTGCCAATTCCCGCGCCATCGATAATGATCCCGCGCCATGCTTCGCCTTCACTGACTTTCTTGGCGACTGCGTAGGCAAAATCGGGATAATCCACCGATTCTGAGCTGTGGGTTCCGCAATCATCCACCTGGTATCCCTGCTCCTGAAGGAAAGGCTTGAGGTTTTCCTTGAGCGAATAGCCTCCATGATCTGCGGCCAATGCTATCCTGCGAGATCGATTTTCCGGCTTAAGGTTTGTCGAAGACGGACCTGGCTTTGAACTTGCCTCAGGTATGCCACCTACCTCGCCAATTGTGCGCTGCACAATCTGCTGGACGAGTTCTTGAAGTTCTGATTCGGATAATTGTTTGGTCATCTTATCTCAAGCGAAATCAACTAGCTACTGTAAGCGGCAATCTCCGAAAGGCAAATTCCTCTGGTGTGGAAAACAGCCGTAGATTGGTGTAGAAGCGGAAACGATCCGCTCTTACCTCAGAATCGACATACTCGACAACCTGACCAGAAGCCATCCGAGTTTCTCTACGGAAAACAAATACCACGGCTGGTGGCGTCAGTCCCAACAACTCGGAAACTTCAGGAGTTGCCAGACTGGCTTCTATTACCTGTTCAGCATGATCGGGTCTCTTATCATAAACTGTAGAGAGCGTTTCGTAAAGTGATTTAACAGAAAAATCGTATTGCAAGATCCCCGGACACAAGGCATGGGGTAAATAAGATCTTTCGATCGCAGTCGGTTCATCATCCATAAGACGGACCCGATTGAGAAAAACAACCTCCGCACCCAGCTGAATTTGGAGCCGCCGGGATAGAAAAGGATCAGCAGAGATGATTGAAGCTTCCAAGACCTGGCTGGTTACCTTTTTACCAAGTAACTCCATTTCCTGGGAAAAGCCAAACAAGTATTCCGCAGTCTTATCGAGTCTGTTGTCAACCACGAAGGTTCCCACACCGGGAACGGTTCTCAGGACGCCATCGTTGACCAGCTCGCTGATGGCACGCCTGACGGTGTTGCGGCCGACAGAATATTTCTGGCACAGCTCACTTTCAGATGGCAACCGCTGGTCTGGTTCCAGCTGCCCCAAGCTAATCTGTTCCGAGATAGACTCGGCTACGATTTGATATAGCGGTTTGGCTTTCTCTGCTCTTGCCATAAATGATCCAATAATCTGTCCCAGATATTCCAACCTGTACCAACATATACCAACAGGTGCTATAGGATTATAGCATTTTTCACCTAAAAATGTCAAGATCTAACTAAGTTGATGGTGCCAGCAGAAGACCAAGAAAATTTAGCCAAATGGCTAAGTTCATAAATACTCCTCATGCCGGATGTCGACCAGAATTTATCGATTTAGAATTAACCTGTACTGATGGACTCAACTATTCTTCTGAAGCGTCAACCATCAAGATAGTTTACTTTCATGCCCTCTGCCATTACTCAAGGAGAAATGCTGTGAAAAGAAGGCTGTTTCCGCTAATCTTCACCGCAATATTTTTGTTCGCCTGCAATGCTGGTGAAGTTGATTCACAACCAGAAACTCCCGCACCTGTCCCCCTTTCTACCATCCCGTCTAAATCCTCCCCTACTGTGATTATAGAACAGGCGCCTGATACGACAAGGTCGGTGCTCACACACGATCAGCTATGGGGAAACTTCAATCCCGGTTCACCGGTAGATGAGGTTGCCTTCGCAATGCCTGAAAATGCCCAAGAAGCGCAGCATACCTTTGAAGGGCGCCTGGAATTGATCGGTGAAGATTCTGCCGGGGAGTTCATCGTTCATCGAGGCGATCCCAGGGTTGATGAGGAGGTTTACCACCTACCTGAATTTAATTTTGAATTTTTACAAAGCGGTGAATTCTTCATTCCTGTGCAGCGGGGATTGATCATCACTGACCATCCAAATTGGAACTATATAATCGAACCAGGAAGAGTATGGCAAGAAAACGGGGATGATGGATTTTCACGGGTATCTTTTCCATTTGCGCTGGTGTGGAAAGGATCAAACGCCATCTTCAACGGGGTGATGTCATTCCTGTTCAACGATACAGAGATTTCGAATGTCTGGTACCAGATCACTCAAGAGACAACGGTCTCTCTCAACGCGGACACATGGGGCCAGCTGGAGGCCATATACCACCCGATGCCAGTAGAGAATGCGGAACAGTTTCGAGATGCGTTTGCTGATGAGCTGGCCCATCGATTCCCGACTAAACCCATTGAGCAGCTGGCCGAAGACTACCCGCAAGTTGATGTCAACCAGTTTGGTCACGGTGTATCCAAGAACCACCTGACATATTATGGATTTGTGATCAACGGTATTAATTATGTCAGCAGCTGTCCAACCAGGTATGGCGAATATGTTTACTGCGAATATATGCGAGCGCCTTCGTATTCAACGGCGAAATCGATTTTCCCAAGTTTGGCGCTCATGCGTCTTGCCCAAAAGCATGATCCGAAGGCTGGAGAACAGCTGATCCAGGATTACGTACCCGAAGCTTTCGACAGTATAGGCGATTGGAGCGCAGTAACATTCGACCATACCCTTGATATGGCCACTGGAAATTATCAATCAGCCGGGTTTATGGCCGACGAGGAGAATTTCAATACCGATCCATTTTGGAGTGAGGAATACTACGCTGAGCGAATTGCAGCTGCATTTAACTGGCCGCACAGCGTTAAACCTGGGACGCAGTGGGTTTACCGCACTTTCGACACGTTTATCGTCACCAGGGCATTACATAATTACCTGCAGACCCTGGAAGGAAAGGAAGCGGACATCTTCGATTTCTTGGTGGACGAGGTGTTCACCCCGATCCACATCGGGCCCGGTGCTCATTCTACCCTCAGGACAAAGGACGATAACTGGCAGGGCCAACCTTATGGCGGTTATGGATTGTGGTGGATTCCCGATGATATCGCCAAGATCACCAACTTCCTAAACGTCGACAAAGGAGTAACAGGTGGCGAACAAATCCTGCACCCACAATACCTGGCCGCTGCCATGCAATCCGATCCCAACGATCGGGGTGTTGATATAGACTTTAGGGCGAAATACAATAACGCCTTCTGGGCCCGGGTTTACGACCAACAGGATGGTTTTGAGTGTGAGTTTTGGGTTCCACACATGTTGGGGTACAGCGGGATCGTGATCGTGATGATGCCAAATGGCTCCAGTTATT
The DNA here is from genome assembly GCA_041558875.1 of Anaerolineales bacterium. Taxonomy (GTDB): domain Bacteria; phylum Chloroflexota; class Anaerolineae; order Anaerolineales; family UBA4823; genus PFL25. Next base: position 6,552 of record JBFFEL010000102.1, on the reverse strand, counting down.
ATTATGCCAGTGATAACCGGGAATTCACCTGGATGGGAGCCATCCGTGAATCCGACAAAATCGTGCCTCATTGTTCCCCTTAGATCAAAATTTTCTATATTCAACCATGGGGGATACAACTACAAATTATTTGACCATCCCTCAGCTGGAAGCGGATTACAGCACAGGCGAGGATCATTTCTGGCTAATGACTTAAATCTCATCGGTTATGCTGGAATCGCTCCTTATAAATAGGGATTGCTTATACCTGATTTCATTTCTGCTTTACGCAATTTCCTGCAGTAATACCGCCATAATAGGCATTTGCTCAGAAGCGTTTTCAGAGTTTGAAGAATCGGTCAAATTTGATGATTCCAGTTCAGCCTTGTTTTCAAATCACCCGCATATACGACCAAGATCAATGGGTGTATATCAATCTGCTCCAATGGTAGATTATAAAGAAATTATGAGATCTTCCAGATCTTGTCACAAATTTTCCCCGAAAGGTGTTTTAATTTAGTAGGCCTGACAACAATAAGCAAGTTCGCTCAAATCTATAGGAGCTATATATGAATAACCGAAGAAATCTATTATTGGTTGTTGGAGCTGTGGTTTTGATTGCCGTTCTGGTGAGCGGTTTTGTTTTGATGCAGCCCACAGCTGAAGATATTCTCATCCAAACCCTTGAAACCATGGAAACAATCGACAATGCCCACGGAGTTGTTGAAATTAATGTGGATACGGTTGATAAAGACGAATGGGCAACTATTGAATTTTGGGGACGCAGAGGCGAGGATAGCCCTGGCGCCTTCCGTTTAGTTGTCCTCGAATCAAGTAATGAGAAGTTTATTGAAGGCACTGTGGTTAGTGATGGCGAAAATCTTTGGGCGCACAGTCCATCCGAGAAAAAAGTCTATATTGGCACTGTTGAAGAAGCAATCCAGATAATGGCTGACAAACGCGCAGAAATGGAGCAGTTCGACAAGGGCGAGTTTGACCATCCAGAAAATGCGCGCGAAGCAGTCGATTTGCTCCAGGAATACTTCGAGATCGCATTGTCAAATACTGAATTTGTCGCGGATACCGCCGCACAATTGCTAATCTTAAATCCCATTCCCGAACAAATGCCTGCTGAATACGCAGCAGTAGGTGGACAGGTAAATCTATGGATAGACGAGGTACGCAATCTACCTTTAGCGGTTGAATTAAATGGAAGCAGTTTAGGTAAAGGCAGAATCACAGTGAAAGATCTGGTGATCAACTCAGATCTTGATGATGGTTTGTTTAAATTCGAGCCGCAGGAAGGTGTAGATATCGTAACACTTGCCGATTTAGAACCCAAATCTACCACCCTGGCCGATGCAACTGCCTCAGCGGAATTCGAGTTATTAACCCCCAGTGAGACGCCGGATGGAGCAACCCTGGTTGATGTTTTGGAAGTTAAAGGAGCCATTGTACAGCGTTTCACACTACCAGACGGGGGATCCTTTTCGATAGCTCAAGGATTAACTGAGGAAACTGCGAAACCTTCCGAAAAAATGCAAACCGTTGAAGTCCGTGGTCTGACTGGATCGTTATTTGTTGCGGAAGATGGGAGCAAAGTTTCACTGACCTGGATCGACGGAGACCTATTCTATATGGTAGGAGGAGATATCACTTCTGATCAGGCTTTGATGATCGCAGAATCTCTGCAATAAATGAATACTGCAATTCAGCTGAAAGATATCTGTCGCCAATATCAACTTGGCAGCACAGAGGTAAGGGCGCTCAATAAAATTGATCTCGAAATCGACCAGGGTGAGTTTGTCGCCCTGGTCGGTCCTTCTGGGTCTGGAAAATCCACATTGTTAAATTTATTAGGGGGGCTGGACACACCAACTCGTGGTGAGGTGAATGTCCGCGGTTTAGCATTACATCAGGCCACAGAAAAAGAGCTCACCATCCATCGCAGGCATAACGTTGGATTTATTTTCCAAACTTTCAATTTAATCCCCACCCTGACAGCTTTGGAGAATGTCGCTTTACCGCTGATGTTAAGTGGTGTACAGCGGACAGAACGAGAAGTTCGGGCTGAAGAACTACTTGCTCGCGTTGGATTAACCCATCGCCTGGATCACCGACCAACCGAGATGTCAGGAGGCGAGCAGCAGCGAGCGGCGATTGCCCGGGCGCTAGTGAATGATCCTAAAATCATCCTGGCCGACGAACCTACCGGCAATCTGGACACAAACACCGGATCAGAGGTCATGGACTTGCTGCGAGATTTGAACCAGGAGCGCGAGGTAACTTTAATCATTGTCACCCATGATCCTGAAGTCGCTGCCTATGCTGACCGGATCATTCACCTGCGCGATGGTGAAGTAATCAACATTGAAACCACAAATCAGAAACCAGAAAACTCGGTTCACCAAAATTCCAAAATCTCCAAATCGATGATTTCGCTAAAAGAGGGTATTTCATTTCGAGATCTTTCTCGCACAGCAATTGAGAACCTTCGTCGTCGTCCAGTTCGTAATATTCTTACTGCGGCTGGGGTGTTGATTGGCATTGTCACTTTAGTGGCCATGGTATCTTTCGGAGTGGGAGTTCAAAACGAAGTAAATCGCAATTTCCAGGCGATCGGCCTGGAAAATGTATTCGTGTCGCCAGCATTTCCTGAAGATGAGAACGTGTTTGATCCCTTTAGTATCACCGAACCTGAGCAACCATTAACTCCAGAAATCGCCGCACAATTCAAAGAGATGCCCGATGTGCAATCGGTAACGCCAATTTTGAATCTGCCATCAAATATTGAAATCAGCTTATCCTATAATGGATTTTCAGCACCTATCAGACTATCGGGAGGATTTGGTAATGATCAAAGAGGGCCTGGGGGACCAGATTTCCTAACACCTCCCGAGATGCTGGCTGGATCTCCACTGGGGGAAGGAGATTCAGAAGGTTTGGTACTTTTAGACGATATCGCAGATCAAATCATTGAAGAATTAAACCTCGCAAATAAAGATTTGATCAATGAACAAGCAACCTTGATAGTTCGTTTGCCAAGAGGAGAGACTAAAGAATTCCCAACCACCATCCGTGGTGTTAGGCAGGGTCCAGGTTCGCGAAGAGTTGATCTTGGAACAATTGAACGGACAGCGATTAAAGCCTGGTGGTATGGCAGACCAGATACCCTCACCACAGATGGCTATGACATGTTAATTGTCAGGGCAACTGATGAAAATTCAGTGGAAAATGTTGTTGATATTGCGAATGAGATGAATCTCGAGGCACAATCCCTGGGTGCTATCTTGGAGCTCGCCAACCGGGTGTTAACAATCTTGCAGGTTTTACTGGGATCGGTGGGTGCGCTGGCCCTGCTCGTGGCAACCTTGGGAGTTGCAAATACTATGATGATGGCGATCTACGAGCGCACCAAGGAAATCGGTATCTTAAAAGCGATCGGTGCCACAAATCAAGAAGTCCGGCGTATGTTCACCGCAGATGCTGTTTTACTGGGATTGATTGGCGGGTTTGTGGGGGTGATCCTGGGCACTTTATTGGGTCGTCTAGTAGATTGGGCAGGACACCAGTACCTGGCTTCTGAAGGTGTAACCGGTATCGGTCAAATGTCTATAGTTCCTCCCTGGTTGGCGATTGGAGCACTGATTTTTGCGGGATTCATCGGTGTAATTGGTGGGATCTACCCGGCAACCCGGGCCGCGCGCCTAGATCCTGTAGAAGCATTAAGACACGAGTAATAGAGGTTCAGATTATCTAACTGCAACGAATCGCCTCTTCACTGTCAAACACTTTTCAATATATTCCTACCTCTCCTGGTCCCAACGCTGACAAATTAAACTCGACAAAATATCTGATCAAATGCCGGTTTAGACTATACTTGTGAACGTCCGGTTCATTTGAGCCAATCACAAGACCCATCTTACTAAATAGATGTAGATTCTAAAAGAAATGAGGCAAGCACTTTGACTAAGATAAATACTGTCGTAGTTCTCGGAGCAGGAGCCATGGGAGCTGCTTATGCGAGTAGATTTTATGATATGGACCCCGGAAGCGTCTCTTTCGCTGCTTCCGGAAGCCGATTTCATCGGTTGAATTCAGAAGGATTGATCGTAAACAACGAGCATTATAAAATTTCTGTATTATCGCCCGATGATGATACCCCACCCGCTGACTTAATCATCGTTGCCTTAAAACACCACCATCTTGAAACCGCCCTCCAGGAAATCCATAACCGGGTTGGAGAGAAGACGATTTTTCTGTCAATCATGAACGGATTGGACAGCGAACCGATGATCGGGTCCAAATTTGGTGAGGAGAAAGTCCTCTATGCAACTGCAGTTGGAATCGATGCCCAAAGAAATGGGAACGTCATCAACTACAGCACGGACGGGACAATTTTCTTCGGGGAAGCCGAGAACACAGTAGTTTCAGAACGGGTTCAAACCATTCAGACGCTATTCGATAATGCGGGAATTAAATACCAGACCCCTGCTGACATGATACGGGTCATGTGGTGGAAATTTATGATCAATGTTGGCATCAACCAACCATCAGCAGTCCTATCAGCACCTTATGGCATCTTCCAGACATCAGCTCATGCTCAACAGATCATGGAGTCGGCAATGCAAGAAGCGTTGCAAGTAGCAATAGCTGCCGGGGTAAATTTGAGCGAACAGGATATCCAGGATTGGTATCCAGTCTTGAACACGCTTGATCCGGAGGGAAAGACCTCCATGCTGCAAGATATTGAAGCAGGGAGAAGGACTGAGGTGGACATCTTTGCAGGGAAAGAAGTCGAGCTTGGCAAGAAATACAGCATTCCAACTCCGGTGAATGAGTTCCTGTTCCATGCCATCAAGGTTCTTGAAGGACAGAATCAGCAAGAAGGAACTTGACACCTAAAAAAGCGTTACGAAGAAGAATGAAGTTTAAATAAGATATTCACTTATGAACCAGGCAATCATTCTGATGGGGGTAGCAGGCAGCGGGAAAACTTCAGTGGGACTCCGACTGGCAGAAATTCTTGGCTGGTCTTTCTTTGATGGTGACGATTTTCATTCAACGGAGAACGTCACCAAGATGTCCAAGGGCATCCCCTTAGATGATAGTGACAGGCAAGACTGGCTAGTTAGTCTTCATGATTTGATCGAACAAAATTCAAGCGAAGGAAAATCGATCCTGGTCGCCTGTTCAGCATTAAAAAAAGAATACCGGGAAACACTCCGCAAGGATAATCCCGAGGTGCTTTTTGTCTTCTTAAGAGGCAGCTACAACTTGATTTACAATCGAATGAAAAACCGGAAAAACCACTACATGGATGCAGGCATGCTGCAAAGCCAGTTTGAAGATTTGGATGAACCAACCAATGCAATCGAAATTAATATCGATCAAGATTTTGAATCGATTATTGACAATGTCCTTCAAAAAATAGATCTCGACAAAGACAGGAGCAAACATGGAATCGAAATCTGATATTGGTTTGATCGGCTTGGCCGTTATGGGTCAAAACCTGGTTTTGAATATGAATGACCATGGTTATACAGTGGCAGTATTTAACCGCACGACTTCCAAAGTAGATGATTTCCTCGAAGGGAATGCTAAAGGCACCAGTGTTATCGGCACCTATTCCATTGAAGAGTTGGTCGCCACTATCAAAAAGCCTCGCCGGGTGATGTTAATGGTCAAAGCTGGTGAGGCTGTTGACAAATTCATAGATTTGCTGATTCCCCACCTGGACCAGGGAGACATTATCATTGACGGCGGCAACTCAAATTTCCAGGATTCAATCCTTCGCACAAAATACGTGGAATCTAAGGGTCTTCATTTCGTTGGTACAGGGGTATCAGGTGGTGAAGAAGGCGCCCGGCATGGACCATCCATCATGCCAGGCGGTTCTGCAGCGGCCTGGAGCGAGTTGAAAGAAATCCTGCAGAGCATTTCCGCAAAAGTAGAGGACGGCACACCATGCTGCGATTGGGTCGGAGCGGATGGCGCTGGCCATTTTGTAAAAATGGTTCACAATGGGATTGAGTATGGAGATATGCAGCTGATCAGCGAAGCGTATCACCTTATGAAAACCGTATTGGGAATGAGTGCTGATGAAATGCAGGCTAGCTTTGCGCAGTGGAACAAGGGAAAGCTAGAATCTTACCTGATTGAAATCACGGCTGACATCCTGGCGTATCGAGATGAAGATGGTGAACCATTACTTGAGAAAATAGTGGATGCGGCAGGTCAAAAGGGAACCGGTCGCTGGACGGCAATCACCGCTTTAGAGCTGGGGATACCTCTCACCATGATCGGTGAAGCTGTCCTGGCCAGGTCGTTGAGTTCTCTTAAAGATGAGCGAATTGAAGCTGCGCATGTGCTCAACGGACCTGAGATCGAACTTACGGAGGAAAAGGCGGCATTCGTGGAGGATATTCGCCTGGCATTGTACGCGGCCAAGATCATCTCCTACACCCAGGGTTATATGCTTATGCAAGCTGCCGCCGAAGAATACGATTGGAAACTGAATTACGGCAGCATTGCCCTGATGTGGCGCGGAGGCTGCATCATCCGCTCTGCATT
>JBFFEL010000101.1:0-14755 GCA_041558875.1 Anaerolineales bacterium | reverse complement strand
ATCTCTCCACCCATGATGGATAGCGTGCCATCCAGCCAGGACTCGTAGGTCGTGGCGGTACCGAGCCCGACTGTCTTTCCGGAGATATCCTCCACCGTCTGGATGTCGGTGTTATCCTTGTGAACGGCAAAGACGGCGGGGGTGTAGTAGTAGGGATCTGTGAACCAAAGCACTTCGGATCGCTCCTCAGTGGGCGTCATTGAGCCGATGCTCAGATCCCAGCGAGCAGCCCAACCACCCGGGGTGATCATATCCCAGTCGGGGGTGACGAACTCGAGTTCGACGCCCAGCCGCTCAGCGACTTCATTGGCGACTTGAACGTCGAAACCATCTAACTCACCATTTTCGTCCAGGAAGCTCTGAGGGGCATAGTTGGGATCCGTGGAGACCAACAGATTGCCAGCCGCCGTGACCTGGTCGAGCAGATCTTCCTCATCAGGTTCGGCGGGTTCGGGTTCGGCTGGTTCCGCAGGTTCTTCAGTTGGTTCAATAGGAGCCTGAGTTGGTTCAGGAGTTGGTTGCGCACAGGAAGCCAATATGCCCGTAATCAGGCCTATAACCAATAGCATTGTGAAAAAATTGTATTTTCTGATCATCTTGCATTCTCCTTATTCCTCTAATCATGGGTTAAACAGATTGCGTTTTCAGAACATATAGATTTCTCCTTTCTCCTTATATTAACGATATCCATAGGGGTACTAATTCGACCCAAGGGCGATTATTGGTAGAATCTTGGACAAATTGATCATAAGAAATCCCTATCTCCATAACCTCGGATCTCATTATGAGAGTATCAACATCAACAGTTTATTTACAATCCACGCAAATATTCTGAATACCATGGTCAAGAGCCTTTGCCTTAGAGAGTAAAACAACTCCAAGTTATTTTTTGCACCAAATACAGCTGCATTTTCCCTCCTACAAGCTTCCAGTCAGAAGAACCATAGATAATTGCACCTCCACCAACTTGTGTCATTAGCGGAATTGAATATTTACTAAGCAAATACATTGTCTTGAGGTTAACTGAGACAATATGGTCCCATGAAGCTTCACTAGTTTCGAGTACCGTAGTCCGGGCAACTATTCCACTGCATTAACCAATCCACATATCTGCCAAAATTATAATCTGTATGCTTGATGACTATTCTACAACAAGGTTGATCCTTGCTAAAATCGCAATTTTGAAACAAAATTACTCCACGATGATCATTTTTTTCTTGGGCTACTTCTTTTCCACTTTCAATATCAAGGTTGACAACTTTCGCATCTACTGTTGAAAGAAGCTTAGCACCAGCTTTTTTGATTCAAGATACTCCACCTAACACTAATGCCCGTTTATCGATATTACCAGCGTTTCAATATCAATATCCAGGATATTCCCCAATTGTTAAAGATCTTTAGCATAAAAGGTCACTCTCTCACTCTTTCGCAGACATTTCTCCTGCCTTAGAAGCGACTCAGAGAGCGAACCTTGGTATCTTCGAGGTGCTTTTTCATTGCTTCCTGCGAGATCAGTTTGTCTCTCCGCCTCAATCCTTCAAGGATTTCGACATGTTGTTGTGGTTCTACAATATAAGGGTCAAAGACAAGAACACGTTCCAATTCGCTCAGTAGATTTTCCACCAAATCTGCCAGTCGATTATTGCCGGATGCACGCGCGATAGTGAGGTGGAATTCCAAATTCAATTCATATCCTTTACGATAGATTTGAGCATCTTCAACCGAGTGTGGGCTCAATTCTATTTCTTGTTCTAGACGGTTATTCTCTTCAAGCAAACAGATATCGCCATCAGTGATTCTTTCTGCCGCGAGCCCTACTCCTTCAACTTCTAGAACCGTTCTTAAGTGGAAAATCTCCAGAATGTCATGGATCGAGAGGGACTTGACCTGATAACCGGACCTGGGAATAGGATCAATAAATCCTTCTGAAGCCAGAATAACTAGTGCTTCTCTTGCTGGCGTTCTGCCGACATCAAATGTCTCAGATAATTCCGTGATGTTATAAATCCTCGCTGATTCTAACTGTCCAGCATTGATGGCTTGCTTGATTGCTCTATATGCTTTTTCTTTCTTCGATTCAGTATTTGGCATTTAATTTTAGGAAAATGGGACAAAAATGTATTTCCAAATATATTCTTCGCACATACGAATATTTGAAATCCTGGTAAGTCAAAATAACTTGTGAAATTTCGATTGACTATGTATTGACTCGTTGAAACAAGATGCATAAAATATTTATAATATGTTATTAGTGTATCATTAATATGCCATTAGAACAATTTTTATTCCACTCTCAAAGGAGAGTGATCTAGATAACCTATTTTTTGCTACTGGTGTGCTGATCGCATCGGGCGAGTATTTTTTCCTGAGTGGGTCACTGGTGGGGATGCAATTGAAATGGCTTTAAAGTGATTGTGTCAGAAAAATCTTCATCCGAGTTCATCAATAATAAAGAAGATTTGTGTGCATGTACTGCCGGATGCTCTTGCCTAATAAAACACTTGCTAGGAGAAACCACAATAGGCACAATTCATTTTCCCTTTTTTTCGAAAGTTCAATTCAAAAATTAAGCATAATTTCCGGAGGGCTAATCAATGCGTCCCAAACTAGAACTTCTTTCAGATGAGCTTGTCAAACAAATCATCAAGGAAGGATTTGCTTTGTTAATGAATCCCGGCATTTGGATTCTCAACGATGAAGCACTTTCTTTGCTGGCTGATGCAGGTGCAGAAGTCGACATGGAAAGCAAGATTGCCAAAATACCAGAAAGGATTGCCCGGCAAGCTATCGAATCACGACCTTCTGAATTCTATCTCTACAATTTGGAAGGGGAACAAGTTGTTCATTATGGAGGAGATAGTGTCCAATTCACTCCTGGTTCAGGAGGGATCACGATTCTGGATAGTGAAACCCAACGGCAACGCCAGGCGCTCACCGAGGATCTCGTCAAATTTGTCAAACTTGTGGAAATGCTTCCCCAGGTGGATGCCCAAAGCACCGCCTTCATCACCTCGGATGTACCAGAGGAAATCGGCGATCTTTACCGTCTTTATTTGGCGCTAAATTACATGCGTAAGCCGATCATCACCGGTGCATTCGAAAAAGAAACCTGGTGGACGATGAAAAATATGCTTGTTGCCTTGGCTGGTAGTGAAAATGAGTTAGCGAAGAAACCAATTGCAGTTTTTGATGTCTGCCCCTCTCCGCCTTTGAAATGGAGCGATATCACCTGCCAGAATTTGATCGACTGCGCCAAAACTAACATCCCGGCTCAATTGATTTCCATGCCAATGGCTGGTGCAACATCTGTTGTAACTTTAGCTGGCGCAGTTGTGCAGCATACGGCAGAATGCCTGAGCGGTGTAACCATCAACCAATTATCAAACCCCGGCGCACCGATTGTTTGGGGTGGTTCTCCCGCCACCTTTGATATGCGCAAGGGCACAACCCCTATGGGTGCAATCGGCACCTGGATGATCAATTGTGCTTACGTTCAAATTGGTAAAGAATTAGGTATGCCCACGCATTCCTATCTTGGGATGACCGATGCCAAGATCGTTGACGCCCAATGTGGCCTGGAATCCTCCAGTGCCTTTTTCCCTGCCTTGGCTGGGGCAAACATGATTTCCGGCCCAGGGATGATGGACTTTGAAAGCTGCCTGAGCTATGAAAAACTGGTGATTGATGCTGAAATCCTTGGCATGGCGAATCGCCTGATCGCCGGGATAGATGGTCGCCAAACACCCATTGCGCTCGATATCATTCAGGAACTTGGACATACGGCAGGATATTTGGGCCACCCCCATACGATTAAATGGTTCCGTGAGGAATTCTACATCCCTTCGGAAGTAATCGACCGAGACACCTTGGAAGCATGGGAGATGAAAGGGTCAAAATCCACTTGGGAACGAGCACAAGATAGAGTAAATTCACTCCTTCAACAATATCAACCACCAACGTTATCAGTAGAGATCAAGAATGAATTGCGTGACCTCACTTCAAATGCGGCTAATAAAGCGGGTATGGAGAAATTGCCCGAATTACCTTTTGAATAGAACATTAGTCAACAATTTAAGGGTTATTTTAAAAACCATTAAAGGCGTAATTATGTGGTTGCAAAAATAATATAGGAGCGACTAATATGAAAGGTTTGGCAGATAAGCGAGTCCTTATCACTGGTGGAGCTGGCGGTATTGGCACAACAACAGCAGCACGATTCCTCGAAGAAGGTGCGAGGGTCATCATTATGGACAGCGATCATGACGCTTGCCAGCGTATTGAGCAGCAATATCCGGTTCTGGAGAAAAGCATCATATGTGATGTATCCTCTCCCGACTCAGTCAAGCAGGCATTTGAGCGACTTCAAGAACGGTTGGGCGGATTGGATATACTGATCAACAACGCTGGAATTAGCATTCGACACCGCTTCATTGACATTACCCCAGAAGAATGGGAACGCGTTATCGACATTAATCTTAATGGGGTGTTTTTTGTTGCTCAGCAAGCTGCCCTGCTTATGCTCGCCGGGGAAGGTGGCGTGATTATTAATATGGGATCCACCAATGGTCTGGCAGGGTACCATTATTATGGTGATTACAATGCTTCAAAGTCAGGAGTTATTGAGTTGACCCGTTCAATGGCGTTGGAACTGGGACCAACCATCCGGGTTAATGCCGTTTGCCCGGGCTTCATCATGACACCCATGCAAGAGGCAGAATACACACCTGAAATGCAGCGGGATTTCTATGAAAAACTGCCCCTCAAAAGACTCGGGAAACCAGATGATGTTGCTTCACTCTACGCCTTTCTGGCATCAGACGAGGCATCCTGGATTACCGGACAGCATTTTGTCATCGATGGCGGCGAATTGGCTGGCGGACTGGCAAGCCAGCCGTAGTTGTTGACCAGGAAAAAGATCCTGAATAAACTAAGGTCGCAAAGTTCCGTTTACATATCAAAGATAACTGGGACTTATCGTTGCCCTGTTGCAGGCCTGTGGGGAGAGTTGGTTTGAAAGGAAGTGATTGACTAACCATCCATCAACAGGCTCGTGAATTGGGGGCAGTCCCGAAGCACTTGACAGTTCAGCCGTGCCGATGAGGGTGCTGAGAAAGTCGGCTGGAGATCTGGAAAAAGCAGTAAAAAAAATCTGTTTTGATCGATTTCATAAATAGGGGCTGTTTCAAAAGTCCGTTACCCTGATCACCAGGAAGAGTCTGCCTCTCGATAAAAAACAGATACTTCGCTTTACTCTATGAAAAATGGCACTTTTTAGACGACCACCCCTTAGCAAACTGCAGCCTTGCACGGGTACCATCTGTGCGATTCTCCCCTAAACCACGTATCCTGTCTCCTTAGATGGTAAGCTTCTTTACGTCCCCGGTAAACTTTGCCATGTTCATCACAAATTCGGTCTGCGGGACTTTAATCCCATATAGCGTGATGTGGAGTAATTCAGTGATTATCCCGCACAGCGGGCGAGTATCAAGGTAAACATATCTCACAAAACCACCTCCAGCAGTTTTGAAGTTTGCTTCCAAGAGAATATCCAAATCCAATTGTCTGGCTTTTTCGAGTTTTGCGTCTAAATCACTGACATAAAACCCAAGATGGTGGAGGCCAGGGCCATAGGAATCCAGGTGATCCTGGTATACCGCGGCTTGTTGGCTCTTCTCTTCGAACAGCTCGATTTGCACTTTACCCGAATAAGCAAATGCGATGTTGAATTCTAAATCCTTCACCTCCCCATTAATTTTGAACTCCTTCTCGGCATACAGGGGTTCAAACCATGTTTTCAGGTTGTATAAGGAAGCAAAAGCTGGCAACGAAACGCGAACATCATGGACAATGAAGGCCAGCTGGCCGACGCTGGATAGACCGAGTGTGCGATTAAGAATTAATTGCTCACTCTCCATTATTAATCCTCCTCAGAAGAACAAAGTGAAGGCTTTTCTCAACATTAATTGTGGGTGCTAATTAGAGAGCATCATAATACAGCCTTGATGAACTGATTTTTCCGCTCAAAATGGCAGCAGAAACAAAAAAATGGACCAGCTACAGCGTTACGATTTCACTCCAACCAAAGAGAAGATTGTGTCCTCTTCCATTGCTGGCTCTCGACTGAACTCGCTGTATATCCTCAGGTTTTCGAAACCTGCCTGGTAATAAAGGTCGCGGGCCTGGCTCTGCGTATACCAGCAGGTCGCTGGAGATCGAGAATGATATTCAGATCTGATCACTTCCCCATCAAGGGATACTTCATAGCGCATCTCAGTGTGCTCCAACTGGTTATCCAGATCATACCTTACCCGCGACCAGCGTCGGATCAGGGCACCATCTTCTGGTCGTTCTACTTCTCCATCCTGCACCCATTCTGTCTGCAGGGGTGTGCCTTCCTGCCAGATGAGCATGAAGGGCATAATCAGGATCCCACCGGGTTCAAGATGCTCGTAGAACCGGCGCATCGCTCTCCGGGCTTTTTTCATCTCCGTCAGCAGTTGGAAAGAGCTGGATGGCACCAGGATGACCTTATACTTGCGAGGCAGCTCTAAATCCTCCATTGGTTGCTGGAACAAAACCGGTTTCAACCCTAGCCCGCTGGCCTTCTCCTTGCAAAGAGCCAGCATCTCCGGCGAATTATCCACCCCGTCTATATCGATACCATCCTGCATGTAATCCAACAACAACCTCCCTGTACCACAGCCGACATCTAATACCGGCTCCCCATACTCGGTGATGAATTCCCAGTAGAAAAACCTGTCCACCCAACCAGAGATGTCGCCCCGGAACAAGTCCCAGGTTGTTGCCAACAAATCCCGGTACTCGTAATTAACTCCACTCACAAGGAAACCCCTGAAAATCTTCCGATGGGATAGCTTTCGTAATGCTGCCAGTTCTCTGAAACATTGTCCGGGCACAACAGGAGGTAGAAATGACGCTGGTGTTGCTCACCTGGATTGCTGCCCAGCAGATTAATCTCATCACAGCCAAGATAGGCGGCCAGATGCAATCCTTCCAGGCCCGTCTCCTCATGGGCCTCCCGCAGAACTTCAGATTCTGGCAGCTCGTCAGGCTCCATTGTCCCTCCTGGAACCTGGATCCATGCTTCAGTGAAATCTGCTTGGCTGAAGACCAGCAGCTTCTCGGCGCAGGTAATGTATGCATACACTTTCTTAATGGGAGGCATTGGAAATTTATTATAAAGGATCAGGAAAAGAGTAAGCCCAAGAAAACAGCCATCACGGATTCATAACTTCTCCGCCCCGATTAAAAACACTCCCTGATTGCAACACTTGAGTGATGCAACCAGGGAACATCATTCTTTTTTTATTGATACCAATCCAGCTTACGCCTCTACCATTTCGGGATTTATATGCTGCACAAACCGTAACCCTTCGTCTCCCCGTTCAACCAGGATTAATTCACCTTCCTGGAATTCTCCTGAGAGGATGCTCAGCGCCAGTGGATCCTGCAGCTCGCGCTGGATGGCACGCTTGAGTGGTCGGGCGCCAAAGTCTGGGTTATAGCCAACCTCGGTCAGGTATTCAACCGCCTCTGGAGTTACTTCCAAATCAAAACCGCGCTCAGCAAGCAAAGCAGCGACCCTGCTCAGCTGGATCTCGACGATCTGCCTTAAATGCTCCCGGTTCAGCGGGTGGAAAGTGACGATCTCATCAATGCGGTTGAGAAACTCAGGCCGGAAGTGGGCTTGCAGCACGCTGTCGATCTCGTCTCTGGATACGCTGCGCCCACCTTCCCAGAGCTGGTTGCCTAAATTGCTGGTCATGATCACTACCGCGTTGCGGAAATCGATCGTGCGCCCCTGCCCATCAGTCAGGCGTCCATCATCGAGCAGCTGAAGCAAAACGTTGAAGACCTCGCGGTGGGCTTTCTCGATCTCATCGAACAGTACCACGCTGTAAGGCCGACGCCGCACTGCTTCGGTCAGCTGGCCGCCTTCCTCGTAGCCGACATAACCTGGCGGTGCCCCCACCAGGCGAGACACCGTGTGTTTTTCCTGGTATTCGCTCATGTCGATCCGCACAATGGCCTGTTCGTCATCGAAAAGGAATTCCGCCAGAGCACGGGCCAGCTCGGTTTTTCCAACGCCCGTTAGGCCGAGGAAGATAAATGAACCGATGGGACGGTTAGGGTCCTGGATGCCGGCTCGCGAACGGCGAACAGCATTCGAAACCACGCTCACCGCCTCATCCTGCCCGATTATGCGCTCGTGCAGGCGGGATTCCATGTGGATCAGCTTTTCCGTCTCGCCTTCCATCAGTCGAGACACCGGGATTGAAGTCCAGCGGGAGACCACCAGGGCGATCTCCTCTGAATCAACTTCCTCCTTGAGCAAGGCCCCATCCGCCTGGAGCTCCTTCAGGCGGCGCTCATCCTCGACCAGATTCTCCTCCAATTCGTGCAGGGTTCCATATCGCAGCCGGGCGACCCTCTCTAAGTCTGCACTGCGCTCCGCCTGTTCCATCTCCATGCGGGCGGCTTCGATTTGCTCCTTAGTAGATTGCAGGCTGGCGATGGCTTCTTTTTCATTTCCCCAGCGGGCGTGCAGCTGGTTGGCCCGTTCCTGCAAATCGGCTAATTCTCTTTCAAGTTTCTCCAGACGCTCCTTGGAGGCTTTGTCCTTCTCCTTCTGGAGTGCCTGGCGTTCGATCTCCAGCTGCAGTACCTGGCGGTCGACCTCATCCAGGGCTTGCGGCTTGGAGTCGATCTCGGTCCGCAGACGGGCGGCCGCCTCATCGATCAGGTCAATCGCCTTGTCGGGCAGATGACGGTCGGAGATGTAACGATTGGAGAGCGTGGCTGCAGCGATCACTGCCGGATCGGTGATGCGCACACCGTGATGCACTTCATACCGTTCCTTCAACCCGCGCAAGATGCTGATCGTCTCTTCGACGCTGGGTTCATCCACATAGACAGGTTGGAAACGGCGTTCCAGTGCTGGATCTTTCTCGACATACTTGCGGTATTCATCCACAGTAGTGGCACCGATCATGTGCAGCTCCCCGCGGGCCAGCATAGGCTTGAGCATGTTACCGGCGTCCATCGCCCCTTCTGCTGCGCCTGCGCCGACGACGGTGTGCATCTCATCCACAAACATGATGATCTCGCCCTGCGCATCGGTGATCTCATTCAACACGGCTTTGAGCCTTTCTTCGAATTCGCCGCGGTATTTCGCCCCGGCAACCAATGCGCCTATGTCCAGCTGTACCAACTGCTTGTGCTTTAACCCTTCAGGGACATCCCCGTTGACGATGCGTTGAGCCAATCCCTCTGCGATGGCGGTCTTTCCCACGCCTGGATCGCCGATCAAGGCCGGGTTGTTTTTCGTGCGCCGCGATAAAATCTGCACCACGCGGCGGATTTCTTCATCCCGGCCGATCACCGGGTCCATCACCCCCTGGCGGGCTAGTGCGGTCAGGTCGCGTCCGTATTTTTCCAAGGCCTGGTAGGTAGTTTCCGGGGTCTGGGAAGTGACCCGCTGCGTGCCGCGGATGCTGGCCAGGGATTTTAGAATTGCATCCTTGGTCAGACCGTACTGGCCCATGCGCTTGGCCTCACTGCTCTCGGTGAGCCCCAGCAGAATATGTTCTGTGGAGACATACTCATCTTGCATCCCCTTGGCATAACGCTCGGCTACGGCTAACACATCCGACGCCGGGCGCGCTAAACCCACCTCCCCTCCAGCGCCATAAACCTTCGGTTTGCTCTCCAGGTCCTGGGTGAGCTCTTCCTGCATGCCGATTACGCTCCCGGCAACCTTATTGACAATGGCCGGCACGACACCATCCTCCTGAAGCAGCAATGCCAGAAGCAGGTGATCAGGCTCGATCGCCTGGTGGTTGAACTCCTGCGCCAGGCGCTGTGCACTCAGGATGGCTTCCTGTGATTTTTGTGTGTAGCGATCCAAATTCATATATTCTCTCTGTTTTTTTCCTTCTCTGTGTTCTCGGTGTACTCTGTGGTAATTCAGGGTTAACAACACCAAATAGGGAACAATCTCATACTAGAACTTGAGTATAAATCGCCAGTATCTGAATCAGGTAAACGGAATGTTAACCAGATATAGGAGCTTTTGAGCAATATTTCAGGTCAACAGTCAAACCGAATGAGGTTGCTCATCTCATTGATAGCCTCCCCATAATCAAACTCTTCAATATTCCAGAACTCTGTGCAGTTGGCCGAATCCGTGATGAAGCCGCACATATCCGAGTGGGTTGCTGACAATCTGATCTGCAAATATAGCAGCATTTTCGGAAGCTGCTCTGCAAAATGACCGGGCATCTAGATGGACGGCTTCTTACTCAGGTTGCCCAGGCAAAGAACTCAAGGCACCATTACCGACGCGAGCATATTTATCATTGGCAAAACCAGGATCTTTCTCAATAAGCCAACCACTTTCACAAAGGATGCCTTCCTGTCCATCATGACCAGAGTATCTCCCGTTTCCCACCAATCTCCTGTATACTAATCCACATGAATCAGGTGTGCCACTTCTCTTATCTGGGACTAGTGCCCTACCAGAAAGCTTGGCAAATTCAGGAGCAGCTGGCCGGGGAGATTGCCAGTGGTAAGCGCTCGCCCACTCTGCTGCTGCTGGAACACCCGCACACCTACACCTTCGGGCGCGGTGGCAATGCAGGAAACCTACTATGGGATGAAGCGGAGCTCAATCAGAAGAGCATCAGTGTGCACTGGGTCGACCGCGGCGGTGATGTCACCTATCACGGTCCAGGACAGTTAGTGGGCTACCCGCTGCTGCCCTTAGGAAAACCTGACCAACCGCAGGTGCAAAGCGGAGATTCGCCGCGTCTTCCCCAGGTCGACTATATCAAATACCTGCGCAAACTCGAGTCCACCCTGATCGCTGCCCTGGCTGATTTGGGCGTTACCGGCGAACAATACCCTGGGCTGACTGGGGTGTGGGTAGAGTTGCTGCCACCCCCGCATACTTCCGATCAATCACTTATCGCCAGCCAGCATCCCTCCAAGATTGCTTCCATCGGGGTAAAAGTCGACGCGCGCGGTGTCTCACGGCATGGCTTTGCCTTGAATGTCAACCCGGATATGTCGTATTGGGAAGGGATTATCGCCTGCGGGCTGGAGGGATATCCGGAGACCAGCCTGGCAGAACTGATTACCCCACTACCTGCCTTCGAGAAGATCATTGAGAGTGTCGTCTCCGCCTTTGGTGAGGAATTCGACTTCACCATGCAATCAAAACCGCTATAAACCGGTTGTGCCAGGCGGCGTTGCTTCGCTACGTTCAGCACAGGCCTCGCTGCCGAACCTATCCCAGGTCAAACCCAGGGCGTCCAGTGTTGTTCGTGTTTGACACAGCAAAAAAATGCCATTACACTTGTTTTATTCCCTGATGAACCACCCAACAGGAGGCAGACATGGCACACCAACTGGTCATGAAAACCGGCCCTGCGCCAGGCAAAGTGTTCTCTATGGAAAAAACCGAGATTTCCATCGGTCGCGAGATGGGAAGTGATGTCTTCGTCAATGATGAAGAGGTCTCCAGGCGGCACGCGCGCCTGACCTCTCAATTCGGCGATTATGTCCTGGAAGATTTGGGATCAACCAACGGCACTTTTGTCAACGGACAGCGTGCCACCGGCCAGCGCATCCTGAAACCTGGGGATACCATCCTCCTGGGCGAGAAGGTCAGCCTGACTTTTGAAGAGGTGCCCTTTGACCCCAACGCCACTCAAGCCAGCCTTTCCAGCACCGAACCTCCACCCCCACCCACCGTCCCGGATTACGAACCACCACCACCGGAGGAAGCTCAGTACCCCTCTGCCCCGCCTCCCACCTATGCTGGACGGGTTCCAGAGAGTCCCATTGAACCGCTAGCCCCTGAAGAAAGCCGTACCTCGCGGACCTGGATCTGGGCTGGTTGTGGGTGCGCGCTTGTGCTGGCCTGCATTCTGATCGGCTCCGCGTATGTCTTCGACTACCTCAACCTGTACTGTGTGCCCCCGTTCCGCAGTGCGATGGTGCTGATCGGCGCGGCCTGTCCTTAAAAACCAATCCTGATTGGATATTCCTTTTGTTCCTATTTCATCTCCCGCAGCCTTTAAAGGTCTGCGGGGTTTCTTTTTGGCAGCCGAGTGCTCAGAATTCAATGCCACACCTCAACCGGCTATTGCCAATCCCTCCCACTATCATTTACACTTTTGATAGCAATACATTAAGCCGGGTGATCAATTGATAGAATGGCTTCACGGGTTGTTATTGTCATCTTATTGCGTTTGAACAGGTATCGAGGATTGATATGGACAGCCAGATTGCGATCTCCCAAGCAAAAAAAGCCGCCAGCGAAAATAATTTCGCAGCTGCTCAAAAGATTCTTAAACAGGTGCTCACCAAGGAACCCAAGAATATCGAAGCCTGGATGGTTTTAGCGGAAGTCGTCGAAAAGCCAGATATAAAAGTCAAATGTCTTGAGCAGGTATTAAAGATCGATCCAGACAACCAGGCCGCCCGTCAAAAATTGCTTTACTCTTTGCAAGGTGTCTCTGAGCTGGAAAAGTTCAGAGAGACGATTGCACCTGAGCCCCAATCAATTGACGATCGTCTGCATAGCGTAGCTGCCCCCTCTGCTAAGCTTGACGACCCATGGCAGGTTGATCCGCCGCAGGTAACCTCAAATCCAGCTGCTGCTCCAGCCACGGTCAAAAGACCCAAAGAGAAGGTAAGAGCGATCCAGAAGCAATCCCAAAGAAAAGGCCGCTGGCTGGAGATATCCTTGATCGGCGTTTTGGTGGTGACCGCTTTCTGTGTGTTAAGCCTATTCCTGATCCCGAATCGTAATGCTGTTCAGGGTGGACAAACTACTGAAACAGAAGCAACTGCTGTTGAAAACCCGATAAATGTGATCATCGAAAACATTCGCGCTTCAAATGCAGAAAGCGTGAATCACTATATGGCTACGATTCATTCAAAAAGCCCCTCTTACCAGAGCACAAAGAGCATGACCCAAGAGGCCTTCTCGTTGTTCGATTTATCCTACAAGGTTTCGGGGTTGAAAATCATCACGCAGACCAAGAACGAGGTTGTCGTAGCCTTTACCCTGACGACCAGGAAGATTCGGGGACCAAGTTTTCGGGACAACCGCATTAACGGCGAAATGATCCTGCGTGAAGAAGATGGTAAATGGAAGATCTATGAACAGGTTGTCCATGATGTCAAATACCTGAATTGAATTTGCAAGTTATTGTTGAATTCCCAATTGAAGATCGGGCCCTTCGCCTGCCCCGACCAAAATTTGCAACCCTTTGGCAGGAAATAAATACAAATTCCGCGTTTTCCGTGTAAATCCGTGCGCGAATAGGGGCTAGTTCAATCCGATCCCAGACCGAGTATCTGAACCTCTCCCACCTCATAAGTACCGATAAGAAATTCGTCCTGCACCTGGTCGAGTTCTCGCTCAATCTGGTCGAGGGCCTTTTCAGCAGCGAGATAATTACCCGCCCGTAATTCTCTGTCCACTTCGATTAATAACTCTTCGATTTCCAGGTTCAGCGGGGTGGAAGGCCGGCGCAGATAATCAGCCACAATCCCCCGCTGGCGCATCTCCTTCCCGTCCGGTAGCCAGGCGGTCAGAAAATATGCCGAAGGATCGAGCAAGCGCTGGTATTCCCTGACTGCTTCGTAATAGGCTACCGTCAGGATCACATCCTCATACATATCTGGATTGATTGGCCGCCGGTACAGCTCTGACTTAAATTGCTCCTCCAGCTGTGTCAAGGACAGATCGAAATGCTCTTGCAAAGCCAAGTCTAAGGCCTTAGATTGATCGCCGCTGTTATGTTCTTCAATATCACGGTAGAACGCATTGAATGCATTGTACCCATACCTGTTCACCATGAACTCAACCAGGGCGCCGCCTTCCATGTACCCGATCTCGTGCTGCGAGGTATAGAAAGAGTTTGACAGATCGGCCAGCGGTATGTACCAGCCCAGCTCAAGCAGGACTGCTGCCCTCGGGATCAGCGGCTCCTTTTTAAAATGTCCACCCGAAAGGTGTACAGCCAGCCCTTCGACCAGTATAGAAGGTCGCAGTTCGCCGCCCAGCTGGCGATCCAGAAAATGGATCATCTCATGGTGTAGCACCTGGGCAAGATCGTTTCCAGCATAATTGCTGTCGGTATAAGATACGTATATTTCGCTCCCCGCGAAACCCCCGTGTCCTAATACCCTCGGCAGGATGGTGATCGGGATGCGCTCGCCAAATTCGTTCCCCATGAGCGAGACAACGCTCTCCGCCTGAGCCTGGATCAGATCCATCAACTCTGGGACATCTTCGGCAAAATCAGTGCCTGTGATGAAATTAATTTCACAGCAATCCAGAATGACCGTCTCCCAGTCTGCAGCCGGCTCTGGGCTGGGGACTTCAACTTTGGGCAGCAGGTTGACCGTTTCAGTCCAGACAGGTCCTGCCGGTTGAACTGAAAATTTGACTTGATATTCTCCTGATTGCAGGTCGCTGGTGTCCCAGACCCAGTTGAATGTGGCCTGAATCCGGCCCCCGATGCCGTGAGTTCCAAATTTGGATGATCCCAGATCGTTCGCTGTCAATCCTGTAATTTGAATTAGAACGTTCCTGTCCTCCTGCTCTTCCGATTCTGGGGAGATCACTTCAATGCTGACTTGATCGCCGACATAAAGCGGTCCATCCGGGTGTAGGCGGACCAAATATCCTTCATCCAGGAGAGGGAGTGGCGTGCTT
>JBFFEL010000100.1:0-14933 GCA_041558875.1 Anaerolineales bacterium | reverse complement strand
GGATGGCAAATGCCATATTCTCCGGAGATTCTTTTCAAGTAGAACCACCTGAACAGGTTGGGGAATTAGAAGATTTTTTGCATCGATTGAAGTCAAAGGCTGACCCAGAAGGCTGCGTCCTGCTCGGGTTTGATTTTCCCATTGGACTCCCTTATACCTATGCGCAAAAAGCAGACGTCCACAATTTCCTGAAATCACTACCAAAATTTGGCCAAGGGGAATGGCAGGATTTCTACCACGTCGCCTATAGTCCTGACCAGATTTCAATTCAGCGCCCATTTTATCCATTCCGTCCAGGTGGCACCACCCGCCAGCATCTGCTCGATAAGCTGGAACTCCAATCGATCGATGAATTACGGCGCGAATGCGAAAAAGCTCCCCCTCAAGAAAGGGCTGCCTCACCCATATTCTGGACGCTTGGGGCCCAACAGGTGGGGAAGGCCGCGCTCAATGGATGGGAGCAGGTCATCGTCCCAGGTCTAACCAATCCTTCACTCGACATCGTCATCTGGCCATTTTCAGGTTTAATGATGGACCTGATCCGCCCTGACCGGATCATCATCGCCGAGACTTACCCTGCTCAATACCTCCACCAATTTGACTTGCTTGACGACCAGATCAGGTTCAGCAAGCGCAGGCAAAGCGATCGCGCGATGGCTGCCGCAAGGTTGATTCAATCTGCAGAAAAATATTCAATCATGATCAACCCTGAATTGGAGAGCTCAATGCGAGATGGTTTTGGTCCAAAGAAAGACGGCGACGATCGATTTGACGCGGTTCTCGGATTATTTGGTATGCTTCAATTCTTCACCGGATTAAAGCAACTGCCAGAACCCGATCGACCAAGGCTCCGCCAGATCGAGGGCTGGATCTTAGGACTCCCACTTGAATAGGTTATTGTATAATCTCAGTATGAAACCCAATGTTTCGATGGGTAAAAACAGGATCACAAAATTGGTGGTTACCCGTGGTTCTAATCAAATTGGGCGATATGACTTTCACTCACCTTTCAAGACCATTTCAACAATAAACCAACTTATTTCCTGTTCTGGAACTGCTGGCAGGATAAGTCGATCTCGGATATTTGAGCGAATCTACAGCAGCTGATCAACTAGCTTCTAAGGAAGGAGTCAATGTTAAATCAGTCCCTCGATCACGAGAAAATCATGACCATTGAACGTCACATCTTCGATGAACAACAGAGCCATCCCGAAGCAACGGGTGTATTGACCTCGTTACTCTATGACATCGCTCTGGCTGGAAAAGTCATCGCCAGCCAGACCTCACGCGGAGGTCTGGCAGAGATTCTGGGTAAGACCGGCACCACCAATATCCAAGGTGAAGAGGTTATGAAGCTGGACGATCTCGCAGACCGGATGATCTACCGGCTTAATGATCACACCGGCAGACTAGCCGTGATGGCCTCCGAAGAACAGGAAGATATTTTGCCAGTGCATCAAGGGTACCCAACCGGTAAATATGTTTTGCTCTACGATCCCCTGGATGGCTCCTCAAACATCGACTACAACGTCAGCATCGGTACCATTTTTGCTATTTACAACCGGATAAGTGAAAGCGGGCCGGGCACCCTAGAGGATTGCCTGCAAAAAGGACGTGATCTGGTCGCGTCAGGTTATTTAGTCTATGGAGCCAGCACCATGCTGGTTTATACCTCTGGTATGGGCGTTCATGGATTCACCCTGGACCCAATTGTCGGCGAATTCCTGCTCACCCACCCCTACATACGCATCCCCGAGGTGCCAAAATATTACAGTGTCAACCAGGGATATGAAAAATATTGGAGCGAAGGCGTAAGTCGATTTACAAAATACCTTCAGGGAGATGAACCAGATTTTGAAGGAAACTACTGCAAAGGTCTCTCCTTGCGTTACATTGGTTCGATGGTGGCTGATTTTCACCGCAATCTACTAGGAGGCGGTGTCTTCTTCTATCCGGCGGACAGCAAAGATCCCCGCTATACCAGTGGTAAGCTACGCCTATGCTATGAGGGTGCACCGCTGGCATTCATCACAGAACAGGCGGGAGGCACCAGCTCTGATGGCAGCCAGAATTTACTCGACCTGCAGCCTGAATCCCTGCACCAACGCACGCCGCTTTTCATTGGGAATCGCAATCTGGTCAAGACTGCAGAGGCTTTCATTCAGAAATACGATAATTAGGAGAATTTGATGGTTGACATCGCCGTCTTTCTTGAAGGGCAAAACGGACTTACCTGGCCGCGCTGGCAGCGCATCGCAGCTGCTGCTGAAGAGCTGGGTTATTCCGGGCTTTACCGCTCAGACCACTTCACTAATGCCAGTCCTCCGGATAAAGAATCGCTCGAATTATGGGTATCCCTGACCTGGCTGGCCAGTCACACAGAGAGGATTGAATTTGGTCCGGTGGTATCCCCAATCTCTTTCCGCCATCCGGCATTCACCGCCCGGATGGCAGCAGGGGTAGATGATCTATCTGGCGGCAGACTCTCTCTTGGCTTGGGAGCTGGTTGGCAGGAGCGTGAGCACAACAACTATGGTTTTGATTTGCTCACGAAAAGCAACCGATTCGACCGCTTTGAAGAAGGTGTCGAGGTGATTAGCAGCCTGCTGCGGAGCGACCAGCCGGTTGACTATGACGGCCAATACTTCCAATTAACGGAGGGGATCCTCCTGCCCCGACCTCAACGCGCTGGAGGTCCTACGATCATGATTGGAGGTAATGGACGCAAACGAACGCTGCCTCTCGCTGCCCGATTTGCCCAGGAATGGAACGCATTAATGGCAACTCCTGAACGCTTCGCGGTGCTAAACCAGTATTTAGATGGTCTACTTCTAGATCGATCACGGTCAGCCAGTGAAGTGCACCGCTCGATGATGGTCGGCTGCATCTTTGGACAAGATGATAAACAGCTCGATGAACGAGTCGCCGCCCGCACGAAAGGAGAACGGACTGCTGAGGACCTCCGGGAGCGGGGAGCTATCGTCGGCACCTCTAGTCAAATGGCGGACCAGATCCACAAGCTGGCAGAGGCTGGCGTCGAGCGAGTGATGCTGCAATGGATTGACCTGGATGACATCGATGGACTTGAAGCCATTGCCAAGAATGTCCTGCCACAATTTGCAAATTAGCCGGTTTCTGCTTACCCGTTTAGGTCCGATTTGAGCAAATTTCGGGATTAGCGGAATGAAGGATAAGTTCGATGAACAAGAATCGATATAAAATCCTCTTATTGCTAACCATGCTGGTAGGGATCAGCCTGGCCTGCGAATCACTTTCGGCGATCCAGCAGGATTACAATGAAACGCGCGGGACTGCTGAGGCCGTTGCTACACAGGCAGGTAAAATCATCACCCAGGCAAAGGGCATTGCCACCGAAATCGGTGAAAGCGCGGCAATGGAAACCGCGCGGGTGATCACTACCGAACAGGGCTCAGCATTGATCGCCACCAGTCAGGCTTATGCAACCACTGCCGCAGACGAAGGCTACCTGCAAACGGCTGAGGCCCTGGTCACCCAAGGATCAGGTGAATTACTGCCCACTATACAAGCTGCCGCAACCCAATATCTTTTCCCTGGAACCCCTCCGGACGATGTTCCCGTAATCACCAGTGGAGAAGTCACCGACCTGTTCGCCAACCAAACTACAGTTTCATACTATGTCGACACTGGTGTACCAGAGGTCGTTAATTTCTATCAAAGCGAAATGCCGAAACTGGATTGGACAGACGTCTCTGATGACGGACTGATCAAGGAGCAAGCAGCGATATTAGAATTTTCCAAACCTGATCGGGGTGCGACTATCACCATAACGAGCGATCCAATTATCCTGCAAACATTTGTCTTTATCATAATCAATCAATAAACAAATGAGCCTGACAGAATTCTTCACTCCTGACTCCGTAGCTGTAATCGGCGCTTCCACCAATCCACAAAAGCTGGGTTATGCGGTGCTCGAGAACCTGGTCGCCGGGGGATTCTCCAAGCGTGGAACCGTCTACCCGATAAACCCAAAGGCAGAGGCGATCCTGGGACTAAAGGCATATCCGAGTGTGCTTGAGGTCCCTGAACCTATTGACCTGGCAGTGATCGTGATCCCCTACTCGCAGGTGCCGGATGCTCTGCGGACCTGCGGCGAGAAGAGTATTCCGGCTGTAATTGTGATCAGCGCGGGCTTTCGAGAAGCCGGTCGAGAGGGTTTAGAGCGTGAATTAGAGCTGATCGACATCGCCAAAGAATATAACTTGCGGTTGATCGGTCCGAACTGCCTGGGTGTAATCGATACCTTCACGCCGCTCAACGCATCCTTCTCAGCCGGTACACCCCCCAGCGGGCCAATGGCTTTCATGTCCCAGTCCGGCGCACTGGGCACTGCGGTCCTGGACATATCCCTGGCCGGTCGCCTGGGACTATCGAAATTCGTCAGCCTGGGCAACAAAGCGGACGTGGACGAGATCGACCTTTTGAGGGCCTGGGAAGATGATCCAAATACACGGGTGATCATGATCTACAGCGAGGGGATGTCAAATGGGCAGGAATTCATCAATACTGCTCGCCAAGTTACCAGCAAGAAACCGGTTGTCGCGATCAAATCTGGCGTCACCCAATCGGGTTCCCGAGCAGTTTCTTCCCACACGGGTTCTTTAGCAGGAACTGAGCAAGCATACCATGCAGCATTCCGCCAGGCCGGCGTGCTGCGGGCCGAGTCGATGGAGACTCTATTTGATATCTCCCTAGCTCTTGGCTACCAACCCTTATTACAAGGTGACCGGATCGCGATCATCACTAATGCTGGAGGGCCCGGCATCCTGGCAACCGATGCGCTAGAGCGCTCTGGTTTATCACTGGCACAATTAGAAATCAAGACCATCACGACGCTAAGCCAGCACCTCCCGGATGCGGCCAGCGCGGCCAACCCGGTTGACGTGCTAGGGGATGCGCGCGCAGACCGCTACCAGATGGCGCTGGAGACCATTATTGCCGACCCGAACGTGGATGGTCTCCTGGTGTTATTAACCCCCCAAGCGATGACAGAAATTGAAGCCACTGCGGAGGTGATCGGTCGCATCTCGGATGAGATTGACAAACCGATCATCACCTGTTTCATGGGGGAAGCCAAGGTGGATTCTGGTGTCGATCGTCTACAAAAATACCAGGTGCCCAATTACCCCTTCCCTGAGCGAGCCGCCCTGGCATTCAAGGCCATGTCAGATTACCGGCAGGTACTCTCACGCCCCAAACCAGAATACGTCGAATTCGAAGTGGATCGTAAAACCACTCAGCAAGTCTTTGATAAGGTCCGCGAGCAAGGTCGCTTATCGATTGGCGACTCCGAAGCCAGGCAGATACTGACGGCCTATGGTCTCAAGATCCCTGAATCTAAGCTCGCCGCGGATCCGGATGAAGCCGTGGAGATCGCCAACGAGATAGGTTATCCCGTCGTTTTGAAGATCGCTTCACCCGATATCCTGCACAAGACCGATGTCGGGGGAGTCAAAGTCGGCCTTGAGAGTGCAGAGCAAGTGCGGGACGCATTCGAGCTGATGTTCTACCGGGCCCAACGGTATCTTCCGCAAGCCCACCTCTGGGGCTGCCTGGTCCAGGAAATGGTCCCTCCGGGAGGTCTGGAGGTGTTGATCGGTATGAACCGCGATCCACAATTCGGGCCCCTGGTAACCTTCGGTCTTGGCGGCATATACGTCGAGACACTCAAAGATGTCACCTTCCGCATCGCGCCATTCTCAGTGCAGTCCGCAGAGAAAATGCTCTCAGAAATACGCGCCCACGCTATTCTGGACGGTGTGCGCGGTGAACCGCCAGTTGACAAGGCAGCCATTATCGATGTGCTGCTGCGGATTGCCCAGCTGGTCCAGGATTTCCCCGAGATCGTTGAACTTGATATTAACCCGTTGATGGTTTATCCCAAAAGTCAAGGCGCGATCGCCATTGATATGCGCCTTGTTCTCAGCAAGTAAGGAGGAGGTCTGTGAAATCTATCTATGTCACCTCACTGGAGAAGTATTCCGGTAAAACTGCCATTTGTTTGGCCCTGGGAAAGCGGCTGCAGGCGGACGGCTTCAAGGTTGGCTACCTGAAACCACTCAGTTTACAGCCCTGGAGGGTATCCGGTCGCATCGCCGATGAAGATGCTTCATTTGTCAAGGAGGTTTTAGGATTAGAGGATGATCCCTGGGATCTATCTCCTGTGGTTGTGACCCCGGAATTCCTGGTCCAGCATCTAAATATGGGTGGCGAATCGAACTTGATGGACCAGGTTAAATCGGCAGTAAAGGCCACAGGCAGCGGCAAGGACGTGCTCCTGCTGGAAGGGGGCGCCAGTCTACGCGAAGGTCACGCTGTATCACTACCGACTCCAGATGTGGCCCGCGAGTTAAGCAGTCATGTTTTTGTAACAGTAAAATACAGGTCAGATATCCGGGTTCTGGATGATACCCTCTCGGCGAAAGTGCGGTTGGGAGATTTGTTGAGCGGTGTCGTTATCAATCGCGTCCCGCACGAAGCCACGGATTTTGTCCAAAAATTAGCCATCCCATATCTTGAGAAGCGTGGTATCCCCGTACTTGGCGCACTGCCAGAGAAACCCAAATTAGCCGCCCTGACAGTTTCGGAGCTGGTTGAGGTACTAAAAGCCAAGACTCTCACTGAAGGCAGTGATCCGGAGGCAATGGTCGAAACCCTGACTGTCGGCGCGATGACTGCAGAAGCAGCACTGCACCGTTTTCGCGAATACACGAACAAAGCTGTGATCACCGGTGGTGACCGCACCGATATTCAGCTGGCCGCCTTGGAGACCTCAACAACCTGCCTGATCCTGACCGGAAACCTGCAGCCAAGCCCGCTGATCGTCAAGCAGGCTGAAGATTTCGGCGTGGCTGTCCTGTTGGTGCGTGAAAACACGATGGAAACCGTGGAGGCGATCGAGCGAATTTTTGGAAAAACACGTCTCGGGCAACCAGATAAGCTGGCCGAGTTTGAAGCCATCCTGGCAGAGAACATGGATTTCGAACGTCTTTACCAGCAATTAGAATTGACCACTCCTTGATCAAACCACAAAACTGATTTTCTCGATATTGGAGCAGATCGGAAAATATCTAATAACCAATACCTATTTACACCATTCCGCAGATAGACAATGAGGTGAAACATGCAAGTATCCGAAGCCATCCGCATGAAGCGCGCCGTGCGAGAATTTCAGGACCAACCCCTCTCCGAGGAGGTCACCAACGCCATCCTCAACGCTGGTCGGCGGGCGCAATCCTCAAAGAATACCCAACCCTGGTCATTTATCGCCATCCAGGAAAAAGCTACTCTCAAAGCGCTTTCTGAGTGCGGCAATTATGCCGGTCACCTGGCTGGCGCTGCTTTGGGAGTAGCGATCTTAACTCCCGATCCTGCGGAGCGTTTCAGCATCATGTTTGATGCCGGACAGGCTGCCGCCTACATGCAGCTGGCCGCCTGGGAACTGGGGGTTGGCTCCTGTTTAGCGACGATCTATGAGCCAGAGACCGCCCGGGAACTACTGGGCTTCCCGGAAAACCTGCACCTGTATATCGCCATATCCTTTGGCTATCCGGTGGACGAGGCCTATTTAAAGAGAGCTCCCCAGAAGGGCGGGCGGCGATCCCTGGATGATATCGTTCATTGGGAGAAATGGTAAGCTTTTGAAGATCTTTTTCTCCGATACTTTTCCCATCCCCCTCCCTCCAGACCACCGTTTTCCAGGCGATAAATACCAGCTGCTGCGAGAATCGATAGCAGAAGATGGACTGGTCACCGAACCTGAACTTCTCATCCCCGATCCAGCCAGCGACGGGGACATCCTGCTGGTTCATCACCAGGACTACCTGGAAAGGGTGATCACCGGTTCATTAAGTGAAAAAGAGGTCCGCCGGATTGGATTCCCCTGGTCTCCCCAACTGGTTGAGCGCTCCCGCCGTTCAGTTGGGGGTACGATTGCGGCCTGCCGGGCAGCGCTAGAGGAAGGCATTGGCGTAAACCTGGCAGGCGGCACCCATCATGCCCACCCCGGATTTGGCAGCGGATATTGTTTGCTCAATGATTGTGCCATCGCTGCTCGAGTGGTCCAAAAGGAGGGTCTTGCCGAACGGGTGCTCATCCTGGATTGTGATGTCCACCAGGGTGACGGCACGGCAGTCATGTTCTCGCGCGACCCGAACGTGTTTACCTTTTCGATCCACGGGGCGCGAAATTTTCCTTTCCACAAGCAAGCCAGCGATCTCGATCTGGAGCTGAAGGATGGCACCACAGACCAGGCATACCTGCAGGCGCTCGAAAAAGGCCTGGAAGAGACCTTTTCCCGGTTCGAGCCAGACCTGGCGATCTACCTGGCAGGTGCAGATGTGTACCAAGACGATCGCCTTGGCAGGTTAGCTCTCACCAAGGAGGGCATCGCCGCCCGAGATGAGATCGTTTTTCAAAACTCCCAACGTTTAGGACTTCCAACCGCGGTTGTGATGGCCGGAGGTTATGCGCGGGAGATCACCGATTCGGTTGACATCCATTTGAATACTGTCCGTTTGGCTTCCAAAACCGCAGCGATTTTCCAGAAAATTTATGCTTGAGCGTCGGCTGCCGTTAATCCTGGCCATTCTGGCTATTTTATCGTTCAGCTTTTTACCCCCTTCAGAACTGGGTCAGGCCTCCGATGACGAATCCTGGAGTCCAGTGATCCAGGCTATGCTTGACCAGGTCGAACAGAGTCAGGTGTACTCCTTAACTGGGGGATTGAGCGGCGAATGGCCGGTAATGATCGACGGGCAACCTTATACGATCACCACCCGCCATGCGTTGAGCGGCGAACCAATCCAAAAATCCACCCGGTACCTTTACGAGCACTACCTGAATTTGGGCCTGGAAACGTCATTGCATGATTTTTACTTCAGCGGAAAGAAACTTTCCAACGTGATCGCCCAAAAAACTGGCACGGTATTCCCAGAGCGTATCTTCATGATCACCAGTCACTTCGATGATGTTCCTATCAACCCTCCGGCACCGGGAGCAGATGACGACGCCAGCGGTACGGTCGGGGTGATGCTGGCCGCCAGCATATTGAGCCAGTATGAGTTCGGCTGCACCCTGCGCTTTGTAAATTTCAATGCCGAAGAGTACGGCATGATCGGCAGCGAGGATTATGCCCACCAGGCTTATTGCAATGGAGAAGATATCCGTGGGGTGGTTAACCTGGACATGATCGCCTGGAATACCCCCCAGTCTGCCCCGGAAATGGACCTTCATGCATTGGAAACAATTCCTGAATCAGCACTGATAGCCAGTATTTTTAAAAACTCTGTCTCAACCTATAGCCTGGGGATTACTGCGACAGATGCTGATCCGGTCACCTCCCGCAGCGACCATGCCAGCTTCTGGGAATATGGCATTCCTGCTATCCTGGTCTCGGAAGATCTCGATGATTTCAATCCAAATTACCATTCAGCAGACGACACCCTGGACAACCTGCAGGATTTGGATTATTTCACCGACATGATTAAAGCCAGCATTGGGACTCTGGCGCAGATGGGCTGCCTGGTTGAAAACGGGTGGGGCACTATCCGTGGGGTCGTGACTGATAAGAGCACTGCATTACCGGTAACAAATACATCGATATCGCTGCATAATCCCGAATGGGGATACACATTCAAAACCCGCACCGATCAAAACGGAACATACCAGATCTCCGCCCTTGACGGCATTCACGACCTGAGTGTGGATGGTATTGGTTATTCGGCCACATTCCACTCAAACCTGAACATCAACCGCGACAAAACTCTGACCTTCGATGTGGCGCTCTCACCGCTTGATGAGCAAATCACTTTTCTGCCCCTGACTGCCAATATTAGTAATCTTCCACCTGCTGGCTGTCCTTGAAAGTAGTTATTGAAACATTTGTTGGCAATATCAGGGTCTTTTGAACATGTCACGGTTCTTGTTCAAGTTTAAATAAGCGCTTTGTGAGATAATTTGATAATCACCTCATATCCCGAGGGACTATCAGGTGGAATGAGGAATCCAACTCATAATGGACGCAGAGCATGAACAAGTTAAATATAGATTTGAATACCATCGAGGAATTATTCCAAGAACCAGAATTTAACCCGTTCGATCCTGAAAGCCGCTGCGAATCGGGAGTGGCTGACCTGTTCAACCAGACCCAGGAGCTGTCACAGAAGGAACCCGTCCAAATCGTGATCAACCTGGCAAATGAACCTGATGAAGAGGAATTACTCGCCAGGACCGAAGAGGCCATGAGCCGCTACTGTGAGGTACAGATCGCCAAATCAGAGAGAGAGATACACGAAATCCGCCACCAGGGATTACGAGACCTTGGTTGGGCGATGCTCTTCGCACTGATCATGCTGCTGGGCGCGTTCTTGATCACCCAGCTGACTTTTCTGCCTGAGATCATCATATATCTTCTATCTACCGGGGCAGGGATCATCGCCTGGGTCATGCTGTGGCCCCCATTAGACAGCATCTTGTATGAATGGAGCCCCTACCGGCAAACGAAACGGCGCTACCGGCAGCTGCAATCGGCGCAAATTGAGATTAATGGGAAGCAGATACAATAAGAAATTAGCATGCTTCTTTTCTTATGATATCTACGTGTTCTCATTGGAATTACCAGTCAAGGAGGTTTTGTAGATGACCATCTACAATGATCAGATCAGCCAATACATCAGCGAGTTATTTGTAGAAGAAGATGCGGTATTGCAGCAAGCCCGGGAAGAATCTCCACAGCGCGGCCTACCAACAATTAACATCAAACCGGAAGAAGGCCGTTTCTTACAATTGTTAGTGCGAGCTAGCGGCGCGAAGAAGGCGGTTGAGATCGGTACACTTGGCGGTTACAGCGGAATCTGGATCGCGCGGGGTTTGCTTCCTGGGGGGGTTCTTTATACCCTCGATATGGAATCCAAGCACGCGGAGGTCGCCAAGGACCATTTCGAGGCCGCCGGGCTCAGCGAGGTGGTCCAGATTCGCATCGGGGATGCCCATCGCGAACTGGTGGCCCTGTCGGATGAATCTCCTTTTGATTTCGTATTCATTGATGCTGAAAAGACAGGTTATCCAGCGTATTTCGATTGGGCAGTTCGAAACGTCCGTCTGGGAGGGATTATCGCAGCCCACAACGCCTTTCGGAAGGGAAGCGTAGCCCATGCTGGCGAGGATGACGCCCACTCGGAGTTGATGCGCCAGTTCAACCAGCAGGTGGCGAAGGATACGCGCCTGATAAGCACCATCTATCCAGCCGGCGATGGTACTCTAATTGGGGTGAAGGTCGCCTGATTCTGCAACTTTTCCTGCGATTTTGCGTAGATATTAGTAGGAGGTAACAATGACTGATTCAACTCGAAAAGCTTTACGACGATCAAGAGATAACCGGGTGCTGCTCGGTATTTGTGGAGGTTTGGGAGAATTTTTCGGTATCAACCCAATCTGGTTTCGCCTGGGATTTATCATCGCCGCCATACCAGGAGGGCTGCCGGGGATACTTTTATACCTGATCCTGTGGTTGATTATCCCTAAAGCGTAAAATTGGTCAAGGAAGTTAACTGAAAAGGATTCCAGCTTGTCAACGGATTGCTGGAACCCTTCTGCTTTTAAGATATATTATCCAATATCTGATATTTAAACTATTCCTCTTGGGAAATTTCGATAAGCTGGACACTTATCCGGTCGTAATAAACTCCAGTTGGTCCCTCGAAACCAGAATCTGTGCCGGCAATAAACCAGATTTTCCCTTGCCCATCACTGAACACTTCGAAAGTGCGCCCCTGGCTGGTCAAGGTCATCAGCGCATATTCGTCTCCGGTAAAGGTTTCCAGGTCGATATTCGGATTGGCGATGGTGCCCAGGTTGATCATGTCTTCCCCTTCGCTGGCCTGGTTGCCCTTGTCGATGTTCATGCGCAGCCAGCCATCGTCATCGGTGATCACCTCGGGTTCATTTGTCGTGGCACCGGCTTTGACAAACACGCTCTCTCCTGGTGAGCCACCGATGCCCATCATCCCTTCAGGTGTATTGCTGGCCAGGTCGATGGTGAATACAGCCTGGTAGGTGGTATCCGGTTTCAACCCTTCCACCTGCACCTTGAGGAACATGAACAGGTCATCGCTGCGGTTGTGACCGCTCAGGTAGATGGCATTCCCTTCCAAACCGGACGGCAGTTCGCCCCAGCCTGAGTCTAATTCGTATATCACCGGGTCGTAATCAGCGGGCAAGTCGGCAAAATCCGTCACCCAGCTTTGTTCATCTTCCTCAAAATCGTATTCGAATAAATATTCATTATCAAAGCTACCAGTGCAACCGACAAGAGCCAGAAAAAGGATAATCAGATTGATCAATATAAAAATTCTTCGTCCCATTTTCACCCATCCTTGTTGATTATTGGGAATATATAATCCCAAAAAATATTCACGAACAATTATCAACCTCTGGCGCGCAGCGGCATTTCAGGCACCTTTTCTGTCTCAGGCGTATCTGCTTGAATTTTATCCACCACCTCCATACGAATTCCATAGCGGTTTGCCAACGGAGCAGCGGTAATCCCATGAGAGAAAATACTCAATAGCACGGTGAACATCGTAATACGATATATGAGATCCAAACCTGGCAGGTTCTCTGACTCCAGCACGATAAAGACATACAGTATGGAGGCGATACCGCGGGGACCAAACCATCCAAGGAAAAGGTTGGTTACCGGTCGTATTTTCCCACCGACCATACTGATCGCCACGGATAACATACGCACCAAAGTCAAACTCAACACAGCGTACAGAATAATCTCGGGGTTTACAGCTCCTATAGCGGGCGGCAGCATCACGGCCCCGAATAAAGTGAACGTAAGCAGCATTAATACGGTGACCTCTGTCTCCGCATATTCATATAGATCTTCGGTCTCTTCTTTGCCAGCGAAAATCCTGGATGCCAAGCCAAAACAAAATGCGGCGATGAAGCCATTGCCACCGATCAACTCAGCTGTCCCATATGCCAACAAGATCAAGGCTAAAGAGCTGATCCTCTGGTAATTACGGGACATCCAACCGCTGCGTTGTCCCCACTGGGTGAATCTTGTGCCCAAGAAACCGATCAGCAGGCCAACCGCGACGCCCAGCAGGATCTGCACCACCACAGAAAGCAAGAACTCAAATGGATTATCAAATATGACCTCGGAATCGGCCATGGCAATGGCCAGCAGCAAAAACGGCAAGGCAATGCCATCATTGAGGCCGCTTTCGATATTCAGGGTTTGGCGGATACGCACCGGGACCCTGGGATTACTGACCACGCTCTGCCCCAGGCTGGCATCGGTCGGTGCCAGGATCACCCCCAAGATGGCAGCTTCCCAGAAACCAAGGTCGGTGAAAATCAAGACTGCGGCGATGGTTCCAAAAATCATGGTCAGCGGCAGCCCGAATGCCAGTAACCGTGTGGGCAGGCTGTGATCACGCCGTAATCCACGCACATCGATCCGGGAGGCATCTGTAGCCAGCACGATCACCAGGGTTAATTCGGCGATCACCTCGACGATCACGTTATCAATTGTCAAAGGAACAATATCCAGCACCAACCCACCCAGGACAATTCCGAAGATGGTATAGACCATCGGCAGGGTGATGATCGTATTTTGGATGCGGCGCGAGATGGACGCGGCTAGAATGATACAGATCAAGATAGCCAGCAATCCGAATGATTCCATCCGGTCTCCTTTCAGCCAAAGATATCAGCTAATCCAAGTTGCCACCTCAATACTGGATATCATGCTGAGCGAGGAACGAGCGAAGAATCTCTGAAATGTTGGAACTATTTACTTACTGTTAGGAGATTCTTCTTCCCTACGGGCCTCAGAATGACGCGGAAACTCTAGACAAAAACTTTAGGTGACATAAATCCTGGTGCAGAGCAATCAAGAATATTCGCAATTTGTGTTTGACTCAGTCCAACAAAACAGTCCTTGTTATTCTGAATCAACCTCTCCACTCTGCTGCTCTGCCAGAATTGCGTCCACGCCTTCGTGGACGGAGGTATAGAAGTCCTCGCTGCCGATGATCTCCTCCAGGCCAGCCCGCTGCATGATCTCCATCACATTGGCTCGCACGCGTGCGAAGCGCAAGGAGATATCCTTACGCCCTAGTTCATCATTCAATTCTTCAATTGTGTTGATTGCGGTAGCGTCAATCCCGTTGATCGACTCACCATCAATTAGCACAACCTTAGGCGGCGGGTCGGACAATTCAACACCTGCCCGGACTTCATCAGCAAAATCAGGCGCGTTGGCGAAGAATAGCGATCCATCGAAGCGAAGGATCAACAAGCCTGGGTAGGTCTCACCTTCGGGATAGTTCTCCAGCCCGCGGAAGGTATTGTCTTCTTGAACCTTGCCTAAGACCGATGTGGCGCGCGTCTTGGTGCCGATGATCAGCGCCAGCAGCCCGATGAAGACCGCCAGGATCAAGCCCTGCAGGATGCCCAGCGCCAGCACGCCAAGCATGGCGATCACCGCCGTCCAAAAGTCGAGCGAGGTCACTTTACGGTAAGCCTGCAGCTTCCTGAAATTGATCAGGTGCCAGACGGCATGGATTACGATGGCTCCCAGGGTCGCCTCCGGCAGGGCATAGAACAGCGGTGTCAGCGCCACGATAGTGATCAAGATGATTATCGCAGCGATGATGGACACCATCTGCGACTTGGCTCCTGCCTCCACCGCAGCAGAAGTCTTGGATAGGCTGCCATCCACCACAAAACCCGAGCTGATCCCAGCGCCAGTATTTGCTGCGCCGAGGGCGATTAACTCTTGATCGGCGCTGACCTTATAGTTGAATTTTGAAGCGTAAGAGCGTGCGGTTGCAACCGACTCGGCGAAGGCCACCAGCGCTATCGCAGCCGCGCCGGGTAGT
>JBFFEL010000099.1:0-15179 GCA_041558875.1 Anaerolineales bacterium | reverse complement strand
GCGATCATAGACGCCCTGTTTGATGGTTTTGCTGAACCGGCCACTGGTTTCGTTGTCGACGGTGAGCTCGGTTATGGTAATGTTGAGCCGTTTGGCTACGACCCGGAAATGGCTCTGGCATTACTGGATGAAGCCGGCTATCCCAATGGATTCACGATGGATATGGCCTGCCCGGTCGGCGCTTATACCAACTTCGAGGAAGTATGTGAAGCTATAGTTGGTTACCTGGGCGAGGTGGGAATAGATGCCTCCCTGGATCTGATGGAGTCCGGCCAGTACTGGGACCTGGAAGCCAACAAAGAACTGCCACCGCTCTTCGGTGACAGCTGGTCCGCCGCAGGAGGGGAGGCCTTCCGACGCTTAACAGGCTCCCTAGGTGGTATGGATGCCAGCTACTCCGCCTGGTCCGATCCAACTATTGATGATCTGTTGGCGCAAATCCAGGCAACAGCAGACCAGGATGCGCGCGCCGCTTTGTACGGCGAACTGCAGGTATACATGCAGGAAGATCCGCCCTTCATTTACCTCTACCAACCAGTCGCTTTCGAGGCGATCAACACCCGAGTGCAGGGGTACGATCCACTACCATTTGAAGGGTACGATCTATTCCCAGTATTTCTCGCAGGGGAGTAATCTCACAAGGTAATTAATACCAAATGGAAGGGCGGCTAAAGCCGCCCTTCCACTACTTTATTGGTCGCGGTAAGAAAGGAGCGGTGTACAAATAACGTAAAAGGAGGTCCGAATGCAGCGTTATTTCCTCTCAAAACTGGGCCAATCTGTTTTACTACTTTTCGGCGTGCTGCTGCTGGTGTTCGCCATGGTGCGCGTCACCGGAGACCCAGCCACGTTGATGATGTCACGCGAAGCCTCCCCCGAAGATATGGAAGAGTTCCGTGAGAGAATGGGATTCAATGATCCGCTCCTCGTCCAGTTTGGCCGTTTCATGTCTGGTGCGGTCGTGGGTGACTTTGGTGATTCGCTTCACTTCAAGACACCTGCTATGCCGATGGTAATGGAACGGTTGCCAGCCACATTACAACTTGCGATAACTGCTTTGTTTTTTGCTGTGGTGATAGGCGTCCCATTGGGTTTGGTGAGTGGATTCAACCCAGGTAGTTTTATAGACAACATTGCCAGGGGTTTGGCGCTTCTTGGACAGAGCGTCCCAAATTTCTGGCTGGCATTGATCATGATCCTGTACTTTGCGGTGCAGCTGCGATGGTTTCCATCTTTTGGCCGCGACGAGTGGAAGTCTGTTATCATGCCAGCTTTCGTCTTAGGTTTGCCAGTCATGGGACAAATTGTGCGTATGACCCGCTCCTCGGTTTTAGAAATTCGCGGTGAGGATTTCATCCGCACTGCTCGCAGCAAAGGCCTGGAAAGAAGGACAATCTACACCAGGCATGTATTCAGGAATGTCGCCATTCCGCTGGTCAGCGTGATCGGCGTCCAGTTTGGTTATATGTTGGGAGGATCGATCTACATTGAGGCGATCTTCGCCTGGCCAGGCATGGGGCAATTGCTGGAACAGTCCATCGGCTGGCGAGATTTTCCACTTGTGCAGGCGCTTGCGGTATTTACCGCTGTGGTAGTTTTGGCACTCAACCTGGTGACCGATATGGCCTACGCATTAATCGATCCGAGGATTCGTTATGGAAAATAAACCCACGATCACGCGCAGTGCAGCAGGGGCATCAGCTGACAGTCTTCTCGATGTTGAGCAAACCTACAGGAACCGGGCTGCATACTATGGCCGATTCTTGTGGCGGGACAAAAGCGGCATCATCGGATTGCTGATGTTCCTGACCGTGATGTTCTCCGCCATTTTTGCTCCCTGGATCGCACCTTATGATCCATTGGAGCAGAACCTGCGCGAAAGTAAAGTACCACCCGTCTGGCAGGAAGAGGGCAGCTGGGATCACATTCTCGGCACCGACAACTTGGGGCGGGATATTTTCAGCCGTCTAATTTACGGCGCTCGCGTTTCATTGACCGTTGCATTCTTTGGTGTGCTAATTGCAGCCAGCCTCGGATTATTCATCGGCTCCATCTCAGGTTACATGGGCGGTCGGGTTGATTCGGTTATTATGAATATTATTAACCTGATATTATCTTTACCGTATCTATTATTCGTGGTCTTTATCGCTGCAATCTTGGGCAGGAGTCTAATAAATGTTATCCTGATCTTTGGCATCACCGATTCGCCGATTTTTGCCCGTGTAACACGTGGGGAAGTCCTGCGTATGCGCCAATCGGGCTACGTAGAATCAGCCATCAGCGCGGGAGCCCGCTGGCCACGTATCATATTCGACCACATCACACCTAATCTCATCGGACCGCTCATCACTTTGGCGACCTTCGAAATGTCAGCCATGATCTTCTACGAGGCAGGTTTAGGTTTCCTGGGGTTAAGCGTACCACCCAGCGTTCCAAGCTGGGGGAATATGCTGGCAGCCGGCCGTAAGTATTTGCAGTGCTGTCCCTGGATCGCTGGCGCGCCTGGTCTTGCAATTATGTGGACCTCCATGGGAATGAACCTCCTCGGTGATTGGCTGCGTGATGTACTCGACCCTCGCTTACGTCGTTCGAGGAAGTGAGGAGGTTGCCATGTCCAAAGTATTGGAGGTTAAAGACCTCGTCACAAAGTTCTACACCCTCGATGGTGTCGTCAACGCGGTTAACGGTGTCAGCTTCGAATTGGAGGATGGAGAAACTTTAGCCATTGTTGG
This sequence comes from Anaerolineales bacterium, assembly GCA_041558875.1. Lineage (GTDB taxonomy): Bacteria > Chloroflexota > Anaerolineae > Anaerolineales > UBA4823 > PFL25. Next base: position 12,447 of record JBFFEL010000099.1, on the reverse strand, counting down.
AGAGAGTGGCAGTGGTAAGAGTGTAACCATGATGTCCCTTTTGGGATTGATCCCGATGCCACCGGGAAAAGTGGAAAATGGTGAAGCCATTTTCATGGAAAGGCAAGATTTACTGCAAATGACGCCGGCGGAATTACGCGATGTGCGCGGCGGGCAAATTGGTTTTGTCTTTCAGGATCCTATCTCCTCATTAAATCCCATTCTCACCATTGGTGAACAAATTTCCGAGACCCTGGTCAAGCATATGGGGATGAGCAGTAATGAAGCCAGGGAACGAGTGATTGAACTCCTCACCCAGGTAGGCATCCCTGATCCCGAATTGCGCTATAAAGCCTACCCCTTCCAATTCTCAGGCGGCATGCGCCAGAGAGTGGTGATCGCCATTGCCATCGCCTGCACACCCAAAATCATCATCGCTGACGAGCCGACCACCGCCCTGGACGTGACCGTCCAGGCACAGATCGTAGATCTGTTCAAGCGACTGCGGGATGCCCTTGGTGTGGCTGTGATCTGGATCACCCATGATCTGGGTGTTGTGGCTGGCATCGCCGAAAGGGTGATGGTGATGTATGGTGGGCGATCGGCCGAAGTCGCCTCAGTCAAAGATCTGTATGAGCGTCCGCAACATCCCTACACCGTTGGCCTGCTCGGCGCTCTACCGCGCCTGGATAGCAAAGAATCGAAACGCCTGGTGAGCATTAAAGGTGCCCCGCCCGATTTGCTGATACCACTTAAACATTGTCCATTCGCCTGGCGCTGTGATTATGCCTTTGAAAGGTGTTGGGAAGAAATCCCACCATTGATTGATGTGGGGATAGAGCACCAGGCATCTTGCTTCTACGATATGGAAAAAGGAGGACCGCGTGATGGCTGAAAACGGTGTCCTTTTGGAAGTCCGGGATCTAAAAAAGCATTTTCCAATCCATGGCGGTTTCCTGGGCAGGCAGGTCGGAGCGGTTAAGGCAGTTGATGGCATCACCTTTGACATTGAGAGAGGGGAAACGATGGGCATGGTCGGTGAAAGTGGCTGTGGAAAATCCACTGCTGGACGGGCTATTCTACTCCTGCATGAACCAACCAGCGGTCAGGTAATTTTTGATGGGGATGATTTGACCCAGTTGAGTGATAAGGAATTGCGCCAGCGGCGTCCTTTAATGCAGATGATCTTCCAAGATCCTTATGCGACATTAAATCCACGCCATTCGGTGGGTAAAATCGTCGGTGAACCGTTAGTCATCAACGGCGAAATGAAAAGCGGCAGCCAGGAGTTGAAAGATAGAGTGGCTGAGCTACTGGAGCTGGTGGGGATGGACCCAGGATATGTGCGGCGCTTCCCGCATGAATTCTCCGGCGGCCAGCGGCAGCGTATCGGCATCGCCCGTGCGCTTTCGTTAAATCCGAGCTTCATTGTTTGCGATGAACCCATCTCGGCCTTGGATGTCTCCATCCAGGCCCAGGTTGTGAACCTCTTGCAAGATTTACAAGAGCAGTTGGACCTGACTTATTTATTCATCGCTCACGATCTGAGCATGGTTAAACACATTTCGCACCGTATCCTGGTCATGTACCTGGGCAAGATCATGGAGATCACTGATCGCAATATGCTTTTCGATGATCCACTCCATCCCTATACGCAATCTCTAAATTCAGCAGTTCCTTTACCGAACCCCGAACTTGAACAAGAGAGACGCCGGTTCATCCTGAAGGGTGATCCTCCCAGCCCGGCTAATCCTCCCTCTGGTTGCGTCTTCCACACCCGCTGCCCTTTAACGGTAGAAGAATGCATCACCAAAGAGCCAGAGTTTCGTGAGGTCAGACCGGATCATTTTGTCGCCTGCCACCTGGCAGATGAAGAAGGCAGCAGCAAAATACCCGAGCAAACTATCCTGGCCTCGGTAACAAGCTGAAGCGGAGGAAGCAGCAATGGAATTCCCCCTCAATGTTGATGTGCACTGCACAGATGGTCTTTGCGGTCGTTCCACCTATATAATCATCAATCCTACCACCGAGCAAGTTACTCACCTGGTAGTGAAATCAAAACGGCAATCTGGCATCGAGCGGCTGGTCTCGGTTAAATTGGTCGCAAATTCTGGTGCCGAGGTGATCTTGTTGAGCTGCTCGAAGGAGGAATTTTCCAAACTTGAGCCCTTCAACCAACCGGATTTCATTTACGCCGATATCCCCCAGCATGCCACTGATCCTAATCTAACCATGGTGTGGCCCTATGTTGTGCCGACAAAACGGATCGTCGATGATAAAGTAAGGCGTATCCCTCCTGGCGAACTAGCGGTTCGTCGCGGCGCCCGAGTCCGGGCGACCGATGGCTGGGTTGGTAAAGTAGACGAATTTATCGTGGGACCGATGAGTGGAAATATCACCCACCTGTGTTTGCGGGAGGGTCATCCCTGGAAAGAAAAGGATATCTGCATTCCTCTCGATCAGATTGACCGCATCGAAGAAAAAGTGGTTTACCTCAATGTTGATAAAGAAACCATCGCCTCCATGCCAGGCGTTCCTGTAAAGCGACGGTGGTGAAATTAACTCGCTCCTCCAGTTTGTTATCACAGTAAAATCTACACAACTATCCGTTTTTACTTTTTACTGATCAATTCCTTGACCAGCGCTGGTGCCTCAACTGCTGACTCTCCATATCCATCAGCTTTGATCTCGTCCGCCCACTCTTGAGTGATGGGTCCCCCTCCCACGACAACAAAATACTTCTCACGCAGGTTCATTTCCTCTAGAACTTCAATGAATTCTCTCTGAGCGGGCATGGTGGTGGTCATTAAGCAAGAGAGGGCAATGACATCAGCATCAGCTTTCTCTGCCTCTTGAATAATGCTCAAGGTGTCATTATCGACGCCAATATCGACCACATTAAATCCCTTGGTCTCCAAGACCGTGCTGACGATATCCTTCCCAATGTTGTGAACGTCTCCCTTGACAGTGCCAATTAAGATAGTTCCCTGTTGGGCAGTTTGCATTTGCTGGGCTTCAAGCTCTGGTTTTAAGATTTCCATCGCAGACTTGAATGCATTGGCGGCCATTAATAGCTCTGGTAAAAATACTTCGCCTTTGCCAAACTTCTCTCCGATATCGTCCATCCCTTTTGAAAGGCCGTTTTCCACGGTCTCCAGGGGATCTAGCTTCGCCTCCATAGCTGCTTTCGCATTCTCAACAGCCTTATCTTCATCGCCCTCAACGATAGCAACAGCCAGGTTTTCCAAGATCTGTTCTTTTTCCATTTGATGATCCTCCAGATAATTACAGAGATTTTCTAAGCATAATATTATTGGATTGGTTCAAAACTTCGCCAAACCTTGCCGACATATTGCCTCATATCCGCGGAATTTCTAAAATGTTGCAGTTGTTTATGCGGATAAATATTTCATTTGAACGGTATGCCCATATCTGCCAGTTCCTCCTTCATCTCGTAATAAAGCCGAAGGTAGTCCTTACCTGGTTTGCCTGAAGTAACTTCGAAACATTCCTGATAGGTACTGCCGCTGGAGGCGTTTGGAATCTGAGATTCGTATTTCTCCAGCAGCTGATTTGCCAGCTCAACAGATTGATCCCTCGACAATTGAGTCGCTGCCATAGCCATCTCGACACCGAATTTAGCCTCCAATGGAGTAATCCCATCCACCTTTACAGCCTTTGCAGGATGAGGGGTTTGCACTGAGGGTGCACCGGAGGTAATTGCACAGAGCAAATACGCTGCAGATTCATAGAAATATGATTTCGTATTTGGCCCTCCCGCGATATACCCTAACCATATCATTGGCATGGGAATATTGCGGCTGGCTGCCTGGCAGCTGGAGGACACCACCCAGAGGACATCCCGGGTAGTAGAACATCCATGTTGAAAATGAACCGGGAAGGTCAGCTGGTAGTTCCCTTTTTGGATCAGCAGTCCCATCAAAATATAGGCAGTGCTTGCAACTGCGGTTCCGTCCGGCCCACCACAATAACCACCCAGGATGGGCGCGGTTTCCGCGCCAATGTTGGCACCCCAATTCAACAAATAGGCTGTCTTGTTCATGGCCCCAAAATCGATTTTCATTTCAGATATGGCGCCGACCAGCCAGCCATCCGTAGATCGCAGCCCGAATTGCGGTGCGCTGGCTGCGATCGTGGTCACTGCCGCAGCTGCCGTTGAGATCAGATTCATGATCGGCAAGCCAGGGCGTCCTGCCCTGCGAAGGGCTTCGCGACCGATCCTGACCCCGCGGATCGCTGCGTAGAGCTCAGCCGGAGAGCCTGCAGTGATAGGGATTCCCCGGATGTTATCCAGAGCTGATATGCTGATCGAGTCCGCCTCCGCGATTGTTCCGTAACTTTCGATCAGGTTGCTCATCATCTCCTCGTTGGAGGCTACGATCCCGGATCCAACATGCAGCCAGGGAATTTTTCCGTCATCAGGAGATCTCATCCCAAAGACACCAGCTTCTTTCCCCTCTCCTGCAAGACATTTTCCAGGCGCTTCTCGAACGGCTTCTAAAATCTCTTCTTTGCTAAATTGGATCACCCGATTAGTATCCTGGCAGTAGATCCCAACCTGGCTTAAAAAATCAACCGCCGCATCGAAGAGATTGTCTGCAGCTCGATCATCGGATGGAATGGGATTTTCATGTTCGTATTCAATCCCATACTCCTTGACCACTCTCCGCAATGTGGGGATGAAGATTTTTAAATCGAAGTCCTGTTCAGTCATCAATGGGCCCTGCAGCGCTCGTTCATAAACGTCCAAAAAATTCAACATCCTATTCCTCCTCAGAACTTTTCCCTTGAATTTGACGAGTCCAGGTGTGATGCACTCCCGAATCCTGCCCTGAGCTTGTCGAAGGGCGGGTTGTTTCTGAATGACTATTACGTAATTCCCATGCTGATCAACTCATCCTTGACTTCTGCATACAGCCTTTGGTAACCCTCCGTAGGATTTTCGGTTTTTAGGTCAAAGCATTCCTGGAATCGTTTCCCCGAAGGTGGCATTTCCATCCTGTGTTCATATTTCTCGAGCAGCAGGTTGACCTGTTCATTAGCCTGGTCGGCCTGCTTGCCTGCAAATCTGTGGGCAATCTCTGCACAGAATGAAGCCTCCAGAGGTGTCACCCCATCTTCGATGATTGCTTTTGCCGGGTGAACTGTTTGCACTCCCCCAAAACCTGAGACCACACTGCTTAGTGTAAATGCAGCGGCTTCATAAAAATACATCCTGGTTTGCGGTCCGGCAGCTGCGTAACCCAAGGCGATATCGGGATAATTGATATTCCGGCTGGCTGCCCGCCCAACCATTGAAAGCACCCAAATACTGTCCCGTGTAGTTGTGCAGCCATAGCGGAAATGCACCGGACAGGTCAGGTGATACGTCCCCTGGAAGAGCAATATGCCCAGCAGATAATAAGCGGTCATTATCAGCGCAGTTCCTGGCGCTCCCCCAGCAAATCCACCCAGGATAGGCAACGCAGTAGAGCCAATATTGCCTCCAGTCAGTTGGACAAATGCCAACCTGTTCAGCGTTTCGAAATTAACCTTCATCTCGGCCAGAAAATCGATCAGCCAGCCATCTGAAGGTCGCAAGCCGAAGGATGGATGGGAGCCAGCGATCGTACCGATAGATGTCGTCGCGGATGAAATCAGATTCATAATGGGTAAACCAGGGTGTCCAGCGTTAGTGAGTGCCTTGCGACCTGCCTGGACAGCCCGGGATGCAGCGTGAATTTCAAGCGGCGAACCGCCAATCACCTGCATTTCTCTGATGCGATTGAAGGCTGGAATACTGATCGAGTTGGCTTGGGGAACCCGCCCGTAACCATCTACTTGAGCAAGGGCTATATCCTCGGAAGAAGCCACGATCCCAGTTCCAACATGGCACCAGGGTTTTCTTTCATCTTCCAGTCTTCGGGGGACAAATTTATTTCGATCGCGCCCTTCCCCAAAATAGGAACCATCCGGGAGGTTTTGGAGTGCCTGGATGATTTCATCCTTCTCAATTTGGATCACGCGATTAGTATCATTACAATAAATCCCGGTGCGGACGATAAACTCGATTGCCGCTTCATACAAACGATCAGCTAAGCTATCATCAGCCGCTACGGGATTTTCAGGTGCATAAGTGATGTTAAATTCTTTAACAATCTTTCTGGTGTTAGGAATTAATCGTTTCAAATTGAAATCATCTTCCACGACAATCGGCCCACTGGTCGCCCTTTCCATGAAATCGATTAAATTCGGCATATTTTTCTCCCGGCTAAATTGGTTTCATGCTTGCTGCAATCGGTAAAGAATCTCCGGCGACTAAACCCACAAATTCTTCCCGAATTGATTGATCCACTTCAGGAGAAAAAACCGCCGGATTATCAACGCTCAAGATCTCTCGGACCCGATTTACTGCCTGTGCCTGGGGCGTTATTGCACCACCAGTCTTCCATTGACTCCAGGAAAGGCGGTCAGCAATTTCTGGTAGAAAAGGAGTGGTGCGCATCCTTTCGATCGTGTGTGATTTGTTGAGGAACGTTCCCCCAGGACCAGTCTCAACAATTGCTTCCAAGGCCAGGTTATCTTCGCTGAACTGAATCCCCCGCGCAGCTTGTTTGAGCATTAAGGCGATCTCGTTATCAATTACAACTTTGGAGAAATCGAATAATTTTAATGCATCCAATAAACCACCTATGCGCAGCAAATCCAATCCAGCCAGCAGGGCAGCTACACTCGACATACCTGTTTCGAAACCAGATTGAACATCGCTTGATTTCGCGTTTGTCAATCCTGCAAATCCTCCACTTGGGATGTTGTAGTAATCTGCCATTTGCGCACAGCCCATTAATAAAATCCCTGTTTCGATCCCTCCTGGAGAGTACGCCCCATTGCGAACGTCGACCACCGTTGGGAGCGCCTCATAAATGATCGGTTTTCCTGGTTTTATTATCTGCTCCAATGTCGTCTGAGCGAGAAATTCCGTGTTAGTTAATGCCAAAGAACCGGTGAGGGTCAATGGAGCACTCAAACCTGCAGTAGGCGCCATCACCCCATAACAGGGGACTCCCAACTCTGTGAAACGGATCAGTTTTTCTGTTGATTCCACGTCCATCGTCAAAGGGGAAATCACCGGACAATAACCCAGACATATAAATGGTCTTTCCCAGAAGGTAGCCTCCCTCCCAGCGATTAAGAAACATAATTTTAGAATATCGAACACTTCATTAATACTGGGTGCGCTGCCGTATACCGGTTTTTGACAATTCTTGAGAGCCGGATAGAAGCGCGAGAGACTGTGTTGACCATCCGGTGCATCATCCGCAGTGACAGAGATAGCAAATAAATCATAGCCCGGAAGCTCGTTGACCAGGTGTGCAATCCGGGCAATGTCATCCGACCGCGATCGTCGAACTTCGTTGCTTTCCAAGTCAAAGATGTCTGGGGCAGAGCTGCCAGTGCAAAATAATGGCCCATCTTCGGGGATGGTGCGATCGAATGCCGGATCGCGGCCGTGAAAGGTAAAGGAACTCGGGATTGACTGTCGAAATTGCTCAACGACGGCTCTCGGAAATTTGATCACCGGGGATTCAATTTCTTCTTCGCAGCCATGCTGCACATAAAGCTGGCGTGCCTCCTGGTTGCGGACCAGCACTCCAACGTTTTCCAATATCTCTAACGATGCTTCGTGAACACTTTCCACCTGCTCACTGGTCATGAGTTGCGCAAATGAAGCTGTCAAGATTTTCACTCCATGGGTTGAAAGGCCAGCTGGTCAAAAGCATTCAATCCCCCGAAAAAGAACCCTGAGACAAATTCAGATAATTCGCTCAGGGAACCAAGAAACTCAACCAATATCACTGAAAAAGACATTGTCAGTTGTGGATTCATAGTCCTTTCTCTCAACTGGCAGGGAGTTTCCAGCAATTCTCCCAGCGAAACTTGACAATTCTAAGTTCTAAAACCAACTGTAAGCGATATTGGTCTATACCATTGAACCTTTAATGGTATAATTATATCAAATAACTCCCGGAAATTGTAAATGGATTCTGTCTCTGACAAAGTATCTGGCGAGCCTTTTAACGTCGCCGTCCCCCTCTACGTTCAAATTGCTGAGAGTCTGCTCGAACGGATCAGAGTGGGCGAATTGATCCCTGACCAGCGTTTGCCCTCCGAAAGAGAGTTGAGCAAATCGCTCAACGTCAGCCGCATGACATTGCGGGCAGCACTACGCGTCCTCGATAATAAAGGACTCCTCGTTCGCCGCCCTGGAGATGGGACTTATGTGGCTAAACCCAAGATCGAACGCCAGGCAGCCAAGTTAAGTCCTTTTACTGAGAGTATGCGCAGCAGAGGTTACCAGGCCAAAGCCCGGCTAATTATCTTCGAGCGACGTCTGGCTGAGGTTTCGGTGGCCAGCAAATTGAAAGTACCAGTTTCTGCCCCGGTTTACTACTTCCAGCGTCTGCGGCTGATTAATAAGGAACCGGTATTGTTGGAGACTTGCACGATGCCAATTTACCGTTTCCCCAACCTGGAAACCCACGATCTGGAGGATCGCTCAGTTTACGAAATTGTGGAAACGGAGTATTCGATAGTGCCCCACCACTCTGAACAGAGCCTGGAGGCGGTGTCAGCAACTGATTTCGAGGCTGAACTTCTGGGTGTAGAACCGGGCACTCCGCTGATGCTCGAACGGAGGTTAGCATTTGACAAGGATGGCTTTCCTTTGGAGTATGGTCATGATTTGTACCGGGGAGATCGCTTTCGCTTTGTGACCGAAATTGCCCCGTTAGAGATGAAGTAGATCAATACCGGTCATTCGGAAATCTGGGATAAAAAAAACAAGAATTGCGCTTAGAGAAATGAATAAAACAGCAGACCGCACCGATAATATCAGTGAAATCCAGGGTAGATATTTAATGCAGTCCTGGTCAACCCAGGGACAGTATGCGCCCATTCCAGTAGAGAGAACTGAAGGGTGCTGGATTCATACCACGGATGGCAGGAAGATCTTCGACCTACGCAGCGCTCATGAATGTATCAATTTGGGATTCAACCATCCAAAAGTGCTGCAGGCTATGAGAGATCAATTGGAGAAAGTGATCTATGTCACCGATGATTTTGCCACTGAGCCAACTGCTCAGCTTGCCCGGACTCTGGCGGATATCACCCCTGGCGATCCTGGTAAACGGACCTGGCTCGCGCAAAGTGGTGCCGGCGCCGTCGAGGCCGCCATCAAAGGCGCCCGGTTTTATAAATACAACCAATTCGTAAAAAACAGGAAAATAAATTCCTCAGAACCTCACCTCTACCCTTACCCATACAAAATAATCTCCCGATACCGGTCGTACCATGGTGCGACGACTGGTGCGATGTCCGTCAGTGGTGATCCTCGCAGATGGCTACAAGAGCCATTTGTCGCCCCTGGCGTCGTCTTTGCCCCCGATGCATATTGCTATCGCTGTCCATTTGGACATACTTACCCGGCTTGTGATATTGATTGCGCCGGGTACATTGACCAGATGATCGCATTGGAAGGGGGATCAGAGAAAGTCGCCGCAGTGATCGTTGAACCTGTTGTCGGTTCCAATGGTGTAATCCCTCCCCCGCCCGAATACCTACCCAGACTGAGAGAGATTTGCGACAAATGGGACCTCCTGCTGATCGCCGATGAAACCATGACTGGCTTGGGTAGAACTGGAAGAATGTTTGCCAGCGAACATTATGGTGTAGTCCCTGACATCCTTATCCTGGGAAAAGCACTGGGCGTTTATTGTCCCTTAACTGCTGTTGTCTTCAGCCAGAAGGTTGCCCAATGCTTTGAAGATAACCTGTTCGGCCATGGTCAAAGTTATTCGGGGCATGCTTTCGCCTCTGCTGGAGCACTTGCAGGTATCAATGTATTGCTGGAGGAAGGGCTGATCGATCTTGCCAGAGAAAATGGTGAATACCTGGGGAGCAGGTTGAAGATGCTCGCGGCTGAATTTGAGATGGTTGGTGATGTGCGTGGTCTGGGACTCTTCTGGACGATAGAGCTGGTAAAGGATCGAAAATCCAAGCAACCAATTCGCCAAGTTGGCGAGAAGTACGCCAACACTATATTGACGAATATCGCAGAATACCTGTTGCGGGAAAAGAATATCTACATTCCCAGGGATAAGTTTGGGATATGGGTAGTTCCCCCATTAATCGTCACCAGGGAGGAGATCGATTTCCTTGTTGATGGAATTGAGGATGCATTGAAGTTCGTCGCCGCTGGACAGGTTTGAACGATGAAAGAAATACGCGATCGCTCAGAAGGTGATATCAATATCTCTCCCCGCAGAGCGAAATGGCAGACGGCCAATCTGGATGCGGAAACACGCTCCTTATTAGAAGAGGATGCGCAGTACTTCCTGCACCAATCGCTCTCCACCCCCTGTCTTAATGTCCTGCGCTCGTGTGAAGGCATCTATATCGAGGATCTGCAGGGTCGTCGTTACATGGATTTTCACGGCAACAATGTCCACCAGGTTGGTTTCAGCAACCCGCAGGTGATCGCAGCCATCAAATCCCAACTGGAGGAATTATCGTTCTGCACCCGTCGCTATACGAACCACACAGCAATTGACCTCGCCAAAAAACTCTCTACCATCGCACCTGGAGATCTGAACAAAGTATTGCTCTGTCCAGGTGGGACCAGTGCGGTTGGCATCGCCCTCAAATTGGCCCGGATTGCGACTGGCCGGCATAAGACGATCTCAATGTGGGATTCCTTTCATGGAGCATCGCTGGAAGCCATTTCCATCGGAGGAGAAGCCCATTTCCGGCGTGATATTGGTCCCCTGCTCCCAGGCGCGGAACATGTGCCCCCTTCGGACGAATACCACTGCTTGTGGGATTGCCAAACGCGCGGTGGATGTGATCTTAAATGTGCTGAATACATCGAGTACGTTTTGGAAAAGGAAGGGGACATCGCGGCGGTGATCGCGGAGCCTGTCCGCAGTACCCCGTACATTCCCAGACCTGAATATTGGCAGCGCATCCGTGAAGCCTGCAACCGCCAAGGTGTCTTGCTTATCTTCGATGAGATTCCAAATGCCTTGGGGCGGACGGGAAAGATGTTCACCTGTGAACATTATGATGTCGTACCCGACATTTTGGTAATCGGAAAAGGGCTGGGAGGAGGCATCTTGCCCCTGGCAGGTGTAATCGTCCGCCAGGAATTGGACCTGGCCGCTGACCGGTCCCTGGGGCACTACACCCATGAGAAGAATCCCGTATCATGTGCAGCCGCATTAGCAACGATTGATTACATCGAAGAGAATGATCTGCTTGCCAACGCCGATCAAGTCGGCCGCTATGCTATGGAAAGAATGGAAACGATGATGGCAGATTTCTCTCTCATCGGCGATGTGCGCGGCTTGGGATTGCTGTTGGGGATGGAGCTCGTTCAGGATCGCGATTCTCGAGCGCGAGCTACCGACGAAGCTGAAGCGGTGATGTACAACGCCTTGAGTCGGGGATTGAGTTTCAAAATAACCATGGGAAATATCCTGACCCTCACACCACCTCTGATAATTTCCCAAGATGAGATGGAACAGGCGATGGACATCCTCGAACAGAGTATAAAGGATGTTCAACAAGAATGATGAGCACCTTGGAAGGGTTTTGCTATCAAGAATCCACTATTCGTAGAGGAGGACAAGCATGAGCAATAAAGCTGAAATCTCATCAAAAAAAGAAAAAATCCTCTTCACACCCGGTCCACTAACCACCAGCTCCACCGTAAAACAAGCCATGTTGCGCGATTTGGGCTCGCGTGATTATGAATTCATCAATATCGTTGCAGACATTCGCCAGCGATTATTGGAAATTGGTGGTGTTGCGGGTGATGGATACGAGGCGATCATCCTGCAAGGCAGCGGTACCTATTGTCTCGAATCCGTCGTCTCCTCGACCATCCCTCCTGGAGGCAAGCTGCTGGTCATCATCAATGGTGCATATGGTCGGCGGATTGCCCAGATCGCCAAAGTACATAACACCGAGGTTGTTCCCCTCTCTTACCCTGAGAACCAAGCGCCTGACCTGGCAGAGATCCATTTAACCCTGTCAACCAACAAAGGCATCACCAGTGTTGCAGTGGTACATTGTGAAACCACGACTGGGATGATCAATCCAATAAAAGAGATCGGTGAGATCGTCAAACAGTTTGAGGTGGATTATTTTGTCGACGCCATGAGCAGTTTTGGGGCGATTCCGATCAATCTGGGGGAATGTGGCATTGATTACCTGGTCACGTCGGCTAACAAATGCATCGAAGGCGTTCCTGGATTTGGGATCATCCTGGCGAAGGGGGACTCGCTGGAAAATACCAAAGGCTATGCGCAGACATTCAGCCTGGATCTTCTCGCTCAACTGCGTCGGCTCGAAAATGACGGTCAATTTCGATTTACCCCACCCACCCACCCGTTGATAGCCTTCCACCAG
>JBFFEL010000098.1:0-15482 GCA_041558875.1 Anaerolineales bacterium | reverse complement strand
TCCTGAGCGATCAAGGCGCCCGGACCTACACGCGGGCCGGCATCTTCGGAGTCGATGACTCTGGCTTCATCGTCGGCAACAACGGAGCCCGGGTGCAGGGCTTCACCGCCAATCAGGCGGGCACGTTGAGCGGCATTCTGGGTGATCTGCAGATTCAGACCAACAACATTGCGCCGCGGCAGACGTCTCTCGTCGAGGCGACGTTGAACCTCGATGCCCGCGAGGCGGTGCTGTCTCAGGTTGGCATTCCCTCGTCTCAACTTTTTCGACATCCCGCCAGATTGAAAAAGAGCCGCTTGTATTACCTGTTACCACTGGAGCTATGTTTACGGAAACGGTGATGGTCGTCCTAGTGATCATTTTCGCAGCAACATATGGAGTCTCTTCAGGATTATTCAATCCTGGACAGGATTATTCTCTAACTGCTGGCCCTGCCAGTATCTTTGCAGTCGGACTTGCAAAATCCTGGCATGAACTCGGTTTTACAGAATCATTAGGTGGTTCCTTTAGTGCCCTATTTCTGACCATAATGGGTATAACTGTCCTCCATTTAGTCCTGCGTTTCTCCGGTGTGGTTAGTAAAGATCTTTTCGGACAACGATTTCGAACTTTGATGAAACCTCAGTTTAATATTCTAGTTATCATCCTTATCGCTTTGCTCATTATTTACTTTGGATATTGGCAATCTTTGTGGGTATTGTTCGCTGGAGCGAACCAGCTTCTTGCCGCAATTGTCCTCCTGCTTGCTTCCACATGGTTGGTCAAGATAAGGAAATCTTTTTGGTGGGTTTTTATTCCTTCGGTAATTCTTTTTTTGACTGCGATGGCGGCGTTTTTTTATAACACCATCTACCAGGTTCTTTACCAGCAAGTTGTCTTTGGACAATTTGATAATCCAGTCTCAGTCGGCGGAAATTTCATTACCATCATTATCGGCGTATTATTCATGATCTTTGGCGTTTATTTATTCTATGCAGGGATTAAGCAATTCAATCATTACCGATCAATTCACACATGAGCATTCACAAAATGTATGCTCTTAATGAATTCAACCAATACATTCAAACTTGAGTATCTTAATTACATAATAGAAATACAGGAGACATAAAAATGGATTTAGGTTTGCATGGGAAAAAAGCAGTTGTGACAGGTGCCAGCCGTGGGCTGGGATTCGCCACTGCCCTTCAACTGGCGAGAGAAGGTTGCGATATCGTCATCAATAGTCGTAGTGCTACCAACCTGAACGCCGCATTGGAGAAAATTTCCGCAGGTATAAATGTTCAAATTATCCCCCTTACCGGTGATATCACCCTTGAAGGAAAAGCGGCTGAGATCATACAGAAAGCAGGGGACGCACTCGGTGGTATAGATATTCTGATTACGAATACAGGTGGACCTCCGACTGGGAGCATCGAAAATATCGATGACCAAACCTGGCACCAGGCAGTTGAATTAAACTTTCTGAGCCATATGCGCCTGATCCGTGCTGCACTACCTTACTTATCGGTTTCTGATGCAGCTAGCGTTCTCACCATAACCTCAATGTCAGTTAAACAACCGGTCCCAAACCTGCTCTTGTCAAATAGCATAAGAGGAGCAACGATAGGTTTAACCAAAACCTTAGCGCTCGAACTCGGGAGTGAGGGAATCCGTTTCAATACAATATTGCCAGGGTTTATTCGCACAGAACGAGTCCTTGATTTGCTTGCCCAAAGAGCCGAGGCAAACTCAACTACAGTCGATCAAGAAATCGCCAAACAATCCAAGCAGAGCTCAATCGGTCGCATCGGTGACCCCCAGGAATTTGCCAATGTCGCAACTTTTCTCGTCTCTCCCGCAGCATCTTATCTGACTGGAGGGGTATTCTTGGTAGATGGAGGCATGTATAAAGCCACTTATTAAGCAAAAAATGGACAGGGTTTTCCCATCCATTTATTTCTTATAATTGGTCAGTTACTTTACTGATAAATTGGTCTTAGAAAAGGATCTGGAAACGTTCCTCCTGACTTACTGCACATGGAGTAATACTTTTCCATTGCTCCACAATTCCTCCAGGCGGTAATAATCTCGCCGCCGCGGAGAAAAAATGTGCAGAATAATGTCTCCAAAATCTACAAGCATCCAGCCATCTTCAGCCTGTCCCTCAACTCTCGGGTTGATCTGGAAATCCTTTTTTACTTGATCAATTGCCGAATCAACCAGAGCCTGTATCGTGCGATCTGTATTTCCGGAGCAGATGACAAAATAGTCTGCAAAAATAGCGATCTCTTGAAGGTCTATCAGAACAATGTTCTCCCCCTTCTTATTTTCCAAAGAAGCAACGATTGTGCGTGCAATGTCTAAATTTTCCAGGTTTCACCTCTCTTCATTGTATCGCAATTAATTGATTTGCTCAGCCTCCCCTAAGGATGCTGAATAAATTGGGGTATATACTGCACCGTCAGGTTTCAAATCACTCCGGTATAAATAGACGGTTTTCAGACGAGCTGCGCCTAAAAAACCAACTTTAAAAGTTTCTAAGACATCCGCGATTGCATGCACATCCTGGGCTGATGCATTCCGTGAAACTCGCCCGAAAGTTAGATGTGGGGAAAATGGCCGGTGTTCACGCGAATATCCCAGCCGTGCAGTTTCAATCTCGATATTATGTTGCAGCGCCACGAGCTCCTGTGGTACTTCCATACCAATCCAGATTACCCTGGGATTATGTGATTTTGGAAATGCACCAATACTTCCCACACTGATATCACACTCGTGATGGCTGGAAACAACCTTACCAAGAATATCCTTTAAAATTTCCAGATTCGCAGTTGAGACATTTCCAAGGAATTTTAAAGTCAGGTGGATATTTTCAACCGGCACCCACCTGACGGGAACTCCTTTCATTTTCTTTTGCAAGTCTTGTGAAACCTGATCGATCCTTTCCAGAATTTCCTCAGACAAATTTACCGCGATGAACGCCCGGATCACAGACATCTTATGCCCTACCACCTAATGATGATGTGGAGACTTCTTCAATCGCATTCTTTAAATCATTGAAAGCGACTGGTTTTGTTAAATACACATCTGCACCGGCGTTCAAACCTTCGTGGATTTCATCTGGTAAGGTCTTAGCAGAAACGATAATCACAGGGATATCGGATAAGTTGCGATCAGCTCTCATATAGTTCAAGACATCCAATCCTGAAAAATCGGGCATCATAATATCCAAGATAACTGCGGCTGGTTTTTGGTCTGCTATTTTAGAAACAGCAGCTTTACCTCCAAAGAATATCTCGACTTGATAACCGCAAATACGCATCATTTCAGCATACATCTCAGCCGTATCTGGTTCATCTTCGATAATAACAATTTTTCTTGAATCAGCTTGCATAGTTATTTATCTAATTACACTGGTTTCCAGAATGGGAAAGCCAATTCCTTGGGTAAAAAACATAGCATAAGTTTAGCATTCTATCAAGGGATGGTTAAATTGTGGATAATTCAATACTCGCCATTAAGCAATCGCTGATAATCCTCTTCTGTATCTATATCCAGTAATACTCTAGCATCGTGCCATTCTAACCATTCAACCTGATACCGGGAGAAAAGCTCTCTACCACCGGTATCACCTTGGATGCTCATCAATTCGTTAAAAACTCTTCGATCAAAGAGCACCGGGTTTCCTCGCTTTCCATCCACTATCGGCGCAATAATTGGGGCCAACGTCGTGGCATGCTTCTCAATCAATGAACGGATCAGAGTGGGTGAAACCTGCGGCTGATCGGCCAATAAGAAAATCGCTGCCCCGATTTGTGGAGAAAATGCTCTCAATCCCACCTGGAGCGATGTGCTCTGTCCAAGCTCCCAATCAGGGTTTTCTACAAATCGCACATTAAGGTCATTTAGCGATTCTCTTATCTTTTCCCCTTCCGCTCCGATAATAATGATAACTTCTTCCAACCCTTCACTGAGCGCGGCTTGAGCGACATGCCATAATAGGGGTTTGCCTTTCCAGGGAAGCAGCTGCTTTACGCGACCCATCCGGACTGCCTTTCCTGCTGCCAGGATGATCGCCCCAACAGGTTCATGAGCTGCAAAGATTTTATACCCCTCGACTCGCTGATCCTCTGAAAGTCTATTGCCTGGCACACTTCTTGTTTTGAGCGAAGCCACGATAATCGAATCGTAATCTCCAGTCAACTGCTTTGCGATTCGCGTTCCTTGGGATTGAAGATGAGAAACGTCAGCCTGGTTGAGTAAAGCTATTCGTTTTGCCTCAGGTGGAATGCCTTTCTGCCCTCCATTTGGAGATTTCAAGACATCAACCACCACGGAGGGAGAAATTGATTCTCCTAGATTCAAACCTGAAATATCAGCAAAATGTTTTGGTCTGTGAACCCATTTCTCACCCAATGGTTGTCCCAATCCAGAGAGACCTGCAACAACAATTACTCGATCGACGAATGGTGGGATCACCGGTTCGTGAGATGCAGGTGCTTTAAGGGGCAGCTGTCGCGAGCCGTCCGCTTCAATCAGCAATGTGATCTCCCGCTCTCGGGCAGCAAGGAAAATTTCCTCCAGTTTGTCTTGGGGAATGCCAGCGACTTTATTTTCAGCGGTTTCGTCACCTCTCAATACCAATACCCCATCCTGTAATATGTCGAAAATTTCATCAATCTCGGTTGATGAATCTACCAGTAGATTATGATCTGCCAGAGATAATTGATTTTGACCAAAATGTGTCGTGGTTGTGACCAATACAGGTGTGTTCAATTCCCGGGCGAGGATAAAAAGCGCAGTCGTCTTACCCCCGGCACCGCTGAACGCAATACACTCACCAGGGGCAATGCGTGTGGCTTGCATCAAGTTCATCATTCAGGTTTGTCGATTCGTGATGCCATAATTGCTTCCAATACCCCCCCTGCAATGGCCAAAGATTTATCTGAGACCAGATGGCAATAGCTGGGATCACCCCTCGGATCGATATCGCCGACTTTAAATCCCTTATCCACCCACAAACCAGTGTGCAATAAACCCCGTAATACTCCATCAAAAGGAGCGAGAATTTGCAGCCCACCAACTTCTGCCACGAGATCTCCCGCTTTTAATCGAGTACAAATTGCGGAATGAGCATGGAATTCACCAGCTGAGGGAGCTCTTAATACCCGATCTCTGTAACGATCACCGAAACCTTCCGGTATACCTGTATTTGGAAGTGGATTGCCTTCCCATATCACTCTCCCCAAATAATGTCCCCGGTTGGTTTCAATAACTGCGTGACAGTTCTCACCAGCCAAAAAACCTGGTCCTAACCCGATCATTAACGGAACCAAGTTTAAAGCAAGATAAGGAGGTCCCTTCGTCATCCTTCCATCTACCAATACAGAAACTTGGTGAGAGGTACGGCTCAGCTGATTGAGAACCAGGCAATCCGGATCAACTAAGACCGGTATAGCACCTCCCTGCCATGAATCTTCCATGTCTGAAATCGATTCGACTCGCATAGCTGATACTTCTTCAACCTGCGTTTCACCCTGATAAATCGCTTCAGCAAATGAAACCGTCCTGCGGATCACCAAGGGTTGTTCTAGTTCGGTAATCAAGATTCGCATACCTGAACGATGCAGCCTGAGAGCAACCCCACTGGCCAAATCTCCACCCCCCCTAATAACGACAAGTTCTTGTCTTCCAAGACCAGTCAAATGATCCCTATCCAATTATTGGCCTTTATTCAAAAAAAGTTAAGGCCAGTACTGATGATTAAATCCGATTTAAATTTTCCCCAATCCTCGCAGCACCCTCTCCGGAGTGAGGGGAAAATCGTTGAACCAGACCCCGGTGGCATCATGAACTGCAGCGATAACTGCAGGAGCTATTGGCAGGTAAGGCATCTCAGCCATCCCTCTGGCTCCAAAAGGTCCTATAGGATCTGGATATTCCAGGATCAATGAATGAACCCGTTCGGGAATATCCAACACAGTCGGAATGAGGTAAGTAGACAGGTGTGGAGTTTGGACATAGCCATCCTGCTGGCTGAAATCCTCCAGGATGGTATATCCAGCTGCTTGAACAACCGCACCTTCGATCTGCCCAATGATTTGTTGAGGATTGATCGCCTTACCCACATCATCAGCTGATATTAGATCAAGTATCCTCACATGCCCGGTTTCGGTATCAACCTCTACAATTACTGTCTGGGCGACATACCCATATGAGAAATTTGGGTCACAATATCCAGTCTCAGGATCATATGCCTGCGTCTTTGGGGGGATATATCTGAATTTCCCAATCGCAGGTCGATCTTCCTCGCGCCAAAGTTCCTTGGCTTTCTCAGCTGCTCCGCGAATTGAATTCCCAGACATGAAGGTCATTCGGGATGCCGAAGCACTGCCCGCGTTATCACTGGTGGCAGTATCCGAGACGATCATCTCCACCTTATCAAGCGGTACCCCAACCGCATCTGCGGCAATCTGCGCCATGACCGTATGGGCTCCCTGCCCAACATCTGCCCCAGCATGGTAAACGACAACCTTTTCAATCTCTGCTCCACCATGCAGCTCCACAGTTGCCCAGCATTCCTCTGGAAAACCAAAAGAGAAGCCAACATTTTTGAAGGCACAGGCGAACCCAATTCCTCGTTTAAGATGAGCCTCCGCAGGAGATTCAAGTTTGAAAAACTCAGGTTGTTCCGTTGAATCCGGTCGCGCCCAACCCTCGACTGTATACTGCCATCCGCCCGCCCTGGCACAATCCTCAATTACCTGGGGCATCGAAACCCCTTTGGGTAAGGGTGTTCCAACAGATAACAAGCTGCCCTCCCTTAGGACGTTTCGCAATCGCAGTTCCACCGGATCGATTTCCAATTTCTCGGCCAGGTAATTCATCTGGGTTTCAGCAGCGTAGGCACCTTGCGGTCCACCAAAGCCCCTGAAAGCACCGCCGGGAATATGGTTGGTATAGACTGCGTAGGAATCCACCTTCACATTCTCAATCTCATACGGTCCCGTACACATCAGTGTGGCATTTCCAAGCACCTTGGTCGAAGTATAGGCATAAGCCCCTCCATCTGCGATAACTTCCATCTCCGCAGCAATCACATTTCCGTCTTTGGTCGCCCCCCATTTTGCCCGTATGATATAGGGATGGCGTTTGTGGTGACCCAGGATCGATTCTTCCCGGCTCCAAATGATTTTGACTGGACGATTTATTCCCCTTTGCGAGAGTCTCCAGGCTGCCAAAGCGAGCACGATTTGGACCGACATGTCCTCGCGTCCCCCAAATGCACCTCCAATTGCAGGATAAATTACCCTGACTTGATCTTTAGGCAAATCGAGTGCATGGGCGATTTGATCCTGGTCCTCATGTGTCCATTGTCCAGCAACCTCAACAGTTACTCGACCTTGTTCATCAATATAACTCACCCCTGCTTCGGGTTGTAGATAAGCATGTTCCTGGGCTGGTGTACGGTACTCCTCTTCGATGATCACATCCGCCTGATCGAACGCGGAATCCACATCACCTTTACGAATCCTGTAATGGCAGAATATATTCGATTCCGTTTCCGGATGTAGCAAGATCTGCTCTTCTTTTCTCGCTTCAAGAGGATCTGTGATGACGGGCAAATCTTCATATTCAACTTCAATTAAGTGGCAGGCGTCCGAGGCGATTGATTCGCTCTCAGCGATTATAAGTGCGACCTGGTCACCGATGAATCTCACCCGGTCCGCATGCGGTTTGTCAGATCCAGGACCGCACAAAACCGGCTGATCTGGCATGATCAAACCATATTCATTGACAGGGACATCCTTGGCAGTGAATACTCCCAGTACTCCATCCAATTCCTCAGCTTTGCTGGTATCAATTTTTTTTATAATGGCGTGGGGGCGATCGGCAAACAGGATTTTCATATAAGCCTGGTCTGGCTTATCGATATCACCCGGGTACAATGTCTCTCCGGTGACTTTCCCAAGAGCATCCGATCGCTGAGCAGAATGACCGATTGATCGCATAAATCGAATCTCCATGAAATTGATTATGGCATTTTTATGAATATACTAAACAAGATTATACCTCTCCTCATATTGATACTTCATTTGAAAATCCCTAATAGGTTCATTGATATAATCGACAATCTTGACAAACTTAGCGATAAACTCTGGAAATCACCTTCTCCACAGATTTTGATGGATAATGCATGAAGAGAGCTGGATGAAGAATGGGAATTACCTTCAAGATGTATCGCTTGATGGCTCCATTGAAATACCCGATAAGGAGATTATGTGAAGACAACCGATACTCTCACCACCCTGTTCAGTCACAACCTCTGGGCAAACCTGCGTTTACTAGAACGATGCGCTGATTTAACCAGTGAACAATTGGCAGCCAGCATACCCGGCGCTTGCGGCTCCATCCGCGACACCCTGGAGCACATGACCACCGCTGAACAATCGTACTTCTCGCGTATCAGCACCGGCAAACCGTTCATTCGTACAGAAGACTCCCAACCAATGACCTTAGTTGAGATGAAGGACTCAATGCATGCGACCGGCAATGGTTTGATCGAGTGGGCGACGAAGGTGCAGGCAGAGGACATGGTACAACTCGATTGGGGTGGTACTCCACGCGAAGTACCAAAGACCATCATCCTAACCCAGGTGATCAACCATGCAACTGAACATCGCGAACAGGTCAAAGCAATCTTGACAAAGATAGGAATCGAACCTCCAGATTTGCAGAGCTGGGCGTATTTTGACGAAATAGATCTTTAGACAACTGTGGTGTCCTACAAGGAAAGCTTTAGTTCTACCCGGAGGTATTCGAATGGCCTCCAATCGCTCTCCAGAAGTATTGGATCGATGGAAGCTCTTCCAGTTCTTCCTCGGCTCATGGGATGGGACCGCATCAGGACAGGTAGGCGCTGGTTCTGTTGAAAGAACCTATTCGTTGATACTCAACAACCAGTTCACCGAGGTCAGGAATCGGTCCGTCTATCCACCTCAGGAGGCCAACCCATCAGGAGAAATCCATGAGGATATAGCTCTTGTAAGTTATGACAAGGATAGGTCTCTTTACGTCATGAGGGAATTCCACGTTGAGGGGTATGTTAATCAATACATCCTTGAACCACCAACCGTTGGTGATCATACACTGGTCTTCGTTACAGAATCAGTCGAGAATATTACGCCAGGGTGGCGTGCTCGCACCACTCTGGAGATAATTTCAGACGATCGTTTCCAGGAAACATTCGATCTGGCCGGACCAGACCAAGAGTGGGCCTGTTTTATCATCAACGAGTTCACGCGATCCCATAAGGGGGAGTGATTGTAGAGCTGGTTTAAGATTCACAATTGCAGAAACCGCGTTGGAGGTCCACTCATATTTCCAAGATTAAAAAAATAAACTGAAGATAAAAAGTTTGCTTTCGCTGATTGCTGGGGATTGAATCAAAAACATTTCCTCTGGTTTTTCATTCCACAGGTGCATGAAATCCGAGAATAATTAAGTTGGTATCAGAATCCGGGCAGCAGAGGTCTAAACCAGGGCATTCCAAGCAATAAGGCGATCAAGGAAAGACTGAACCAGATCGCTGATCGACGGTGTTTGATAACCGACTCTTCCACACGATTTGCAGTCGCAACACCAATATGAGCAAACACGAGGGCCAGGATCATATAAAAAAAATGCTCGATGCCAAAGAATCGAAGTTCTGGTGCCGACATCGCGGCACTGAAATTACTAAAAACAACTTTTGTAAGGTCGCTGAGAAAGAAGTAAAGGATCAAACCTAACAACAATTGAATATCTAAACCAATTGAGTAAAACCTTCCAACTCGTGTGTCTGTTTGTGTCCAATCTCGACTCCCAAACCAACCCCAATAGGCTCTCACCAAAGCAATGATCAATAAAACAAGAACGATCCACCTCAAGATGTTATGGACAGCAAGGACGAAAGTGTGCATAGTTAACTCCTCAATGTAAACAATGGATTTCAGAAATTGTGATTCTCTGCTACCGGTAAGCTCCCGCCAAAAACAGAAAAATTGTAATCAGCCTTAGGAATTCTGTCAAACCTATGATACGATTCACAAAGATAAAAATCCAAACCGCACGAGGCACCCATGATAACAATTCCAGATTCCGAAATCCTGTCCCAATCCTTAGAACACAGCTTTTGGACCTGGTCAGCTCAAGGCAGTGTGTCCCCTATCCCTGTAACTCGCGCAAAAGGTGTTTATTTCTGGGATGCGGATGGCAAACGCTACCTGGATTTCAATTCCATGTTAATGTGCGTCAACATCGGTCACGGAGACGAAAGGGTGATCGATGCTATCGCTGAGCAAGCGCGCCAGCTGCCTTATGTCGCCCCCTCTTTGACAAGTAAACCGAGGGCGATTCTGGGAAAGATGCTTGCTGAGATCACACCTGGGAATCTCAATCGATTCTTCTTCACCTTAGGGGGTGCTGAAGCGAATGAGAATGCGATCAAAATAGCCCGGGCATACACTGGAAAACATAAAATAATGGCCCGCTACAGGTCCTATCATGGTGCCACCGCTGGGGCAATGTCCCTGACTGGCGATCCGCGACGATTAGCCTGGGAACCAAATCTGATGACAGGTGTGGTTCACTTCCTGGATCCATTTCGCTACCGGTCAACCTTTCATCGATTAAATCCAGATATCTCGGAGGCTGAGTTCACCAATGATTATCTCAATCACCTGGAAGAGATGATAATTTATGAAGGTCCAGAAACGATCGCTGGCATCATCCTGGAGACAGTAACTGGAACCAACGGGATCATCATCCCCCCGGAGGGATACTTGCAAGGTGTGCGCGATCTTTGCGACAAGCACGATATTCTGCTGATTTGTGATGAGGTGATGAGTGGGTTCGGCCGAACTGGAGAATGGTTCGCAGTCGACAATTGGGATGTTGTTCCGGATCTGATGACCATGGCCAAAGGGCTAACTTCTGCCTATGCTCCTCTCGGTGCAGTGGCAATGAAAGAAGAAATCGCTGAGTATTTCAACGATAGAGTCTTTTATGGAGGCCTGACATACAACTCCCACCCGATTTCAATGGCAGCAGCCATAGCCACAATAAACGTGATGAAAGAAGATGGTATTGTAGAGAACACCAAAAAAATGGGTACAGTTCTTCGCCAGCATCTCAACGATTTAGGTGAGCAGCACGCATCAGTCGGAGAAGTTCGTTCAATCGGACTCTTCAGCGCGATCGAATTGGTTAAAGATCGCCAAACCAGGGAACCATTGGCCCCTTACAACGGTACCTCCCCGGAGATGATCGATTTGCGACAATACCTTTTGGATAAAGGGATCTACACTTTTGTCCATTGGAATGTGATCCTTGTCAACCCCCCGCTGATCATCAATGAAGACCAGCTGGCGGAAGGATTCAAGGTGATCGATGAGGCACTGGCGATCACCGATCGCGCTGTTGTTGGATAAAACTCAAGATATTCTTTAGAGAGAATTAAAAATCAAATTCATCCTTGAAGGATGAATTTGTCGCATTAATTAACAATTACACTTTTCTACTGTAGCCTTTTTCTCTCTAAATCGAAAATGCGCCGTAGGATGGCGACTGTCACCCCATATGTGGAGTCCATGCCATAGTAGGAAAGACTGCCCGCACCAAGATTTCTACCCTTACTGAGTGGAGTATCCGAGGCGTAATGCAATATGCCCACATCAAATGGAATTCCATACAAATTCACAACCTCATTTATTGGATGACGTTGTGGTCGGTACATCTCATACATTGCTGATAAATAGGGACCAGCTTCCATTTCGATATCTGTGTACCCTTCCCTATAAAATACATCCATGTAAATATCATTTTGAAGGAAAGTACCTCGGACTGTGACCGCCTTCTGGTTATCAAGGATTGCACCATACACTACGTAAGGAGTAACATCGGAGGCGGTGAACGAATTCGGAAACAGGTAGGTATTGTGAGATTGTTCATCCTGAACCACAGTGGGAATCATCACGTCGCCGATTACCCCGTTCAAGGTGGCAGCTTTCCCCGTAATATAGACACCCAGGATTTCTCCGACTTGTTCTGAGATTTTAAATAGGATATTGTAGGCGGCCATTCCCAATGGATAATCAATATTGAGGATCAGGGCATCGCTTTCATTCAAGAAACCCAGATCTTGGCCCAGTCTGGAATCCATCACAGCTGGATCCAATTGTGAAAGCTGGATAACTTGAGCTTCGACATCAAAGCTGTGCAAACTGGGGATATGCTGGATACCCAATTTTTCCTCATGTGCCTTCATTTCTCTTTGCAGTTTTGCACTCTGTCGATGGTTCAAGAATTCTTTAAACACATAATAGAAAAAATTTTCACGGTTGGATGGAACCCGGTCTTCCCTTATTTTGCGCCATTCTCTCGCTAAATCCCCATTTTTAGATTTTTCGATATGGGTTAGCAAATCATCCTTATGCTTTAGAGCAAAACCTGATATCAGATTAACTAAGCTGTGTTTGTTGCTGGACACAAAATATACTGGTCTTTCTCGTAAATCTGGACAATCCTCTTCAATATTATTCCACCATATTCGGGTTGCACGCCAGTAATCACTCAAAGAACCACTCAACAGCTGCAGGCGGATTCGACTCGGCCTGGATGCCATCTCGCACATTACTTCGGTGAAATCACCACCCAATAGCATTTGCAGCTGTGCTAACTCTTCAACTGAAATCTTTAAGCCTTCGGCTACTTGAGCGAAGGTAACTGCATTATCTTCTAAACCAGCGATGTCAATTGAGCCTGGAATCATCTGCAGAAGACCGTGAATTTTATTCCATTCAATTTGGAAAGCAGTCAGGAGAGGCACGACGTCATCAATATCAGTCCGGCTGGCGATATATACTGCCAGAGTCACCTTTCCATCATAAAAACATCTTCTTCGCCTGGCAGGTGCAAAGACTTGCTGCCACGATTCAACATCACCAAAGCCCCTGCGTTCAAAAACCTCGGGAGATTGTCCCAGTACAACCAGCTGCACATGGTGCATTAGGGGAGGTAAGCGTAAGATCGAATAAAAAAAAGCAGAAAGATCTGGGGAAGCTTCCCTCGCTTCAGGGTGGAGCAGCGAGTTCATCCGTGCATGGGCTTCTTCCAAGGTGCGGATCTGCACCTCGGCGGTTGAGCGAAGCAAAGAATAATAGGTTCTTTGATATAGATCGATCTCTTCGGAGGCAGTGCTGGGTACAGTTCTCTCCATATTTTGGGTCTTCTCGTCTTAAGTGTTAACCTGGAGGGGAATCCAATGGCCCATACCTGGGAACACCAACAACCTTATAAATAATTGCATAAACGACAGTAATGATTGCGAAAACAAGAAATACTAATCCAAAAGCCACCACAAGGTCAGCATAGAAAACCCTTCCAATAACTGGCACAATAAACGAACCTGTCAGTTCAGACGGTATTTGAATCCATCGCCGAGTTCTATTCGCCTGGACAAGTAATTTTGCTCCAGCAAAGGCGATAATTGGTAATATGATCAATAAGAAACAGCCAATCCCTCGCCAGACAGGATGGGTTGGAGGGAGAATCGATCTGCGACTCTTGGGCTGATAGGTTGGATCGTATTTACTCATTGCCTTACTCCACTTGACTTGCCTTCTCAACAGCTGAGATGATTTTGTAGTATCCGGTACATCGGCACAGGTTGCCGGTGATGGAATGCTTGATCTCATCTTCGGATGGATGTGATCGTTCTTCAAGTAATTTTGCAGCTGACATGATAAAGCCAGGAGTACAATAACCGCATTGAACCGCTCCTTCATCAATAAAAGCTTGCTGCACTGGGTGTAAATCACCATTCGAGGCTAGACCTTCAATAGTGACAATATTTGCACCATGTGCTCTCGCCGCTGCCACCATACAGCTCATCACCGCGGCACCATCCAAAAAGACTGTACAGGCGCCGCATTCTCCTTCTGCACACCCTTCCTTGGTTCCTACCAGATGAGCGTCTTCCCTGAGCAAGCGTAGAAGGGTTTTACGATACCCGTTTTCAAAGGTATACTCTTCGCCGTTTATGCGGGTTTTAATCTGATTTGTTTTGGCAGAATGTTTCGTCGATTTACTCAAAATTTCCCCAGAACCATTTTCCCCCCATAAAAGAACCGGATCCTCGGGAACGATTCTTTCAATCTCTCCGCTGGCTATATCACGCATAGCCCTTAACGTGCAAACTCGGACCATCTCCCTGCGATATTCACTCGAGCTGCGGACATCGTCTATCGGTGTCGAAGCCTCTTCCGCTAATTTTGCAGCTTTTTCAATCGTCCTCTGATCAAGGATTTTTCCCTTGAGAAAATTCTCCGCTTCTTCAGCATGGATGATCACCGGTGCCACTGCTCCTAAGGTGATCGAGGCTTTCTCGACCGTTTGTTCAGCATGTTCCTCATGTGTGGATTCCGAGAAGGTCATGATCACGGCTACATTGACAAGCGATATCGCCTGCGCCTGCCTTAAAGCCAGTTTAATGAATTTACCCGATTGATTTGAAGCCATCGCAGGGAAAGAAATGTCTACCATCATTTCGTCTGGCTCCATGACGGTATCTCTAACCCCTCGATAAAATCTATTTAAGGGGACAACTCTTTCCTTTTTGCTCGAACGCAAAGTAACCAATGCACCCAGAGCCATCAGAGGTGTGATCGTATCATTCGCCGGAGAAGCAGTGATCAAATTCCCTGCTACAGTACCCCGGTTTCTAATTTGTGGTGATCCTACCTCCCAGGCAGCTTGTGCCAGCGGAAGAGCTTTCTCACGGATTAATTTAGATGCCACGCAGTGATTGTGGGTCACAAGTGGTCCAAGATGGATCAAGCCATCCTCATCCAAAGAAATTTGATCCAAATTAGGTATACGGGTAATATCCACCAGGGTATCAATTCCAGTCCGCACTCCATTCTCTATCTCGATGATCAAATCTGTCGCCCCAGCTATCAATCTCGCCCGTTCACGATGATTTGCTAATGTCACCAATGCTTCATCGAGAGAAGTCACATTCAGATAATCATTCCACATGAGGTTCACCATCCAATCTTTGTGTATAGGTTTTTCTGTTTCTTCATTTCATCAGATGGTAAATTCTGACTTTTCAATTTTCATCTCCACGTCGAATACGAATAAGCTCAGCCATAATACTCACCGCAATTTCTTCAGGAGTCTCTGCATGAATATCGATCCCCATTGGTGATTGAACCCGGTCAATTCTTTCTTTTGAGATTCCCTGTTCTTCAAGCTGTGTTCGCGTGGTTTCCCAACGACGTTTTGAACCGATCACACCAATATAGGCAGCTGGAGAATCCAGGATCATTGGCAAACCAGGAACATCCACATCGACGCTGCGTGTGGTCAATACCAGATACGTCCATGGGGTAATTTCGATCTTTTCAGTTAATTCTTCGAATGGGACTGGCAAAAATTCATCTGCCTCAGGGATGAGTTCT
>JBFFEL010000097.1:0-15589 GCA_041558875.1 Anaerolineales bacterium | reverse complement strand
TCTATGTAAGGAATGTGTTCCAGGGTGATTTTGGCACCTCCTTCAGCCAGTATCCCCGGCCGGTGGCAGACATCATCGCCTCATCCATCTGGTGGACGGTGGGTCTGCAGCTGCCAGCGATCATCGTAGGCTGGCTGATCGGGAACGTACTCGGCGTTTTCGCTGCTTACCGCAAGGGTGGTTTCGACAAAGTGCTCATGCCCACCAGCATTTTCGCCAGCAACATCCCGGCATTTGGCATGGCGGTCATTTTGCTGGTGATTTTTGGCATCCGGTTGGGTTGGTTCCCAACCTCCGGAGGCTATGCCTTTGACATGATCCCCAGCTTCAGCTGGAGCTTTATCTATTCCGTGATCCTCCATTACCAATTGCCTTTCTGGTCGATTGTGTTGGTGCTCATCGGCGGACAGGCGATCGGCATGCGCTCCATGGCGATCTACGAGCTAAATGCGGATTATGTCAAATTCAGCCGCTTCATGGGGATCAAAGACCGTAAGATCATACGCTATGTTTTTAGGAATGCCATGCTCCCGCAGATCACTGGCCTGGCCTTAGCGGTCGGCACGATCGTCGGCGGTGCGCTGGTAGCGGAAATTATTTTTAGTTACCCTGGACTTGGTTCGACGCTGCTCACTGCAGTGAGAGGCCAAGATTATCCCCTGATCCAGGCCTCCACCTTGATCATCACCCTGATGGTATTGATCACGACTTTTACGATCGAAATTCTTTACGGCGTGATTGACCCGCGCATTAAAGCCGCGCAATCAGATTAAGGGAGAGACCAAGATGAGACACACCTTTCGACAAGCGTTTCGCTCTCCCAGGTTTGTGATCGGTTTTTCGATTTTCATGTTCCTGGTGCTGACCTCGATCATTTACCCGTTGATCGTAAGAGCCGATCCACTGGAGATCATCGGTGAGGGCACATTCTTTGAGCCTGGGATCTATGTCAGCGTTTACGACAGCATTGAGTCCAACCCATACACCCTCAAGCTGGATGATGCCTCGGCCAAGCGAATCGCAGGTAAGCTGGGCGAAGAGGAACGATTTGCCATACAGGAATGGCTTCTGGCATATGGGATTCCAGAAAACGAGGTCGATATCCAGGACACTGAAAAACTCCTGGATCAGTGGGTGAACAATTATGATGCGACCATCAAGATTGACGGGATGACGAACGCCAGGCGCAGATACTTTGAACGGCTAGACGCAGCACTCGAAGGCGTTCTGGCAACGGAAGGGGTGACCATTGCTGTAGAAAACGCCGAGACAGGCACCCTGGAAGAGGTAGATTCCGTCGAACAAACCGATTATGTGAATATCAACCAGGTGCCAAACGTGCGCGTGCTGCCGCTTGGTACGGACAACTTTGGCCGGGATGTGTTGACGGAACTAGTGTCTGCTACCGGCACCTCGTTGAAGATCGGTCTAGTGGCGGGATTAATCGCCACCACGATCGGTTTAATTCTGGGTTTGCTGGCAGGTTATGTCGGGGGCATGGTGGATGACGGGATCATGTTCGTGACGAATATCTTTACCGTGATCCCCACCTTTGTGCTGCTGATCCTGGTCACCTACAGCGTCGGGCAGGAACACCGCGGCGCCATGACGGTCGCTATCTTGATCGGATTAACCTCCTGGGTGTGGACGACAAGGGCTGTGCGGGCGCAAGTGATCTCCCTGCGCAATCGCGACCATGTCAATCTATCGAAATTATCTGGACACTCAACCGCCCGCATCATCCTTCTGAGCATCCTGCCTTTCATCGCATCTTATGTTGTCATGGCGTTTATCTTACAAATATCCTCCGCCATCCTGGCCGAAGCGGGTTTGTCGATCATTGGATTGGGGCCTAGGACAACGGAAGTTCCAACTTTGGGGTTGATGATGAACTGGGCCATGATCTACTCCGCCCATCTGATGGGAAGATGGTGGGCCTATTTCCCCGTGATCCTGGTCATCGCCCTGATCGCCTTCTCGTTAAACTTGATGAATACCGGTCTCGACCAGGTGTTCAACCCCGCCTTGAGAGAATAGGTATCTGATATGTCGAATGTAATGTTAGAGGTAAACGATTTATCAACGAAATATATCACCCGTTATGATGAGAATGTTTATGCAGTTGACAACGTCTCCCTGAAAGTCGAAGAGACGAAGTCGCTGGGGATTGCAGGGGAATCCGGCTGTGGAAAATCCACCCTGGCGCTCAGCCTGATGGGCTACTACTTCCCACCGCTGCATTACACGAATGGTGAGATTATCATTGATGGGCGCAACATTTCCGGGATGAATCCCGACGAGGTGCGCCAGACCATTTTGGGCCGGGAGATCGCCTATATCCCCCAGGCGGCGATGAACGCGCTCAACCCAACGCAAAAGATTATCAATTTTATTGAAGATGTCGTGCAGGCCCATGATATGCACGTTAATAAGAAAGAGATATACGAGCGGGCCAGCAGTTTATTTGAAACCTTGGGGCTTCCAAAGGAAGTGCTAAATAAATACCCCTCTGAACTCTCCGGCGGCATGAAACAGCGCACGGTGATCGCCATCTCGGTGATCCTGTTTCCCAAAGTACTGATCGCCGATGAGCCTTCCTCCGCCCTGGATGTCACCTCCCAGAAGATGGTGATCAAGATGCTGAAGCAGCTCTTGGAAACGGGTTTCATCAGCTCGTTGATCTTCATCACACACGAGCTGCCCCTGCTCTACAACGTGACGGATGACATCATGGTCATGTATGCCGGACAGATCGTGGAGAAAGCGAACGCCCATGATGCCGTATTTGATCCATTGCACCCATACGCCAGAGGTTTAATGGGTTCGATCATCGTGCCCGAAGACGGCCTGCGGGATGTCAAACTGACTGCCATTCCCGGGGTGCCGCCTAATCTAAAAGATCCTCCCTCTGGCTGCCGTTTTGCCGAACGCTGTAAATACGTTCAGCCAGCATGCACGGCAGATTCTGTCGATCTGCGCGAATTGGTTGATGGCCGTGCTTACCGCTGTATCTTATCGGAGGACCAATTGCGGGAACTTTATCGAAAGGAGACTGAAGGAAATGGCCGCTGAGAAAAATGTGATCCTGAGCACGAAAAAACTTACCAAGGTGTTTGGATTTGGCCGCAATAAAACCCTGGCTGTCGATCAGGTGAATCTTGATATTTACGAGGGCGAAGTCCTCTCAATCGTGGGCGAATCGGGCAGCGGAAAGACCACCCTGGCCAAGATGCTGTTGGGACTGCTCAATCCTACTGAAGGAGAAATTTTTTTCCAGGGGAAACTGCGTGATATCCGGTCTCGAAAGAAGAAAAAGGAATACTGGAAAAATATCCAGGCCATCTTTCAGGATCCATACAGTTCTTACAACACATTTCAAAAGATCGACTCTGTGCTTTTAGATTGCATCCGCATGCGCGGCGGGGGCCGGCTGCCGTATGAGCAAAAGGTTGAAATGATGACCGAGGCGTGCAGCTTTGTCAACTTGAAGTTCGAAGAATTGACCAATAAGTACCCTTTTGAGCTTTCCGGCGGGCAGATGCAGCGCTTAATGATCGCCCGCATTTTCCTATTAAAACCGAAGATCCTGGTGGCGGATGAGCCGACCTCGATGATCGATGCCTGCTCCCGCGCTACCATCCTGGATTTCCTGATGCAGCTGCGCGACGAAGTCGGCATGACGGTGATTTTCATCACACATGATATCGGCCTGGCGTATTATGTCTCTGACACTGTTCACATCATGGAGCGCGGCAAATTTGTTGAAAGCGGGACCGCCGATGAGGTGATCCTGAATCCGCAAGATTTTTGCACCCAACGCCTGATCAGCGACGTGCCCAAGATCCACGAAGAATGGGATCTCTCAACAATTGAGTATCCCTCCTAAATTTGGATCCAAGGAAAACAGCACCGCGAGCAGGATTTTCCATTCAGTTCGATGCTCGGGGAATCTTATTGTCTCCTTCAGCTTTCGAGACCACAACCACCTGTTATCTCCGAAACATATTGTCTGCGTGCCTGGTCAGCAGCAACTTGCTGTCTGTCCGCCAGCACCTTGAAATGACGCTGACAACATCGACGCCACCACCAGTGCGATATCAAGAAGGAAAAAGATTAATTTATGACCGAAATACCAGATTTGATTAAGAAAATATCCTTGGAAGAAAAAGCCGCCCTCTGTACCGGAGCCAGTCCCTGGACGACAACGCCTGTTGAACGCCTGGGTATACCGGAGATGACCGTTGCAGACGGACCACATGGAGTACGCCGCGTTGAAGATGTGGATGACCTCATATCTACAAGTGTGCCAGCAACCTGTTTCCCAACCGCTGCCAGCATGGCTTCAACCTGGGACGTGGATTTAATCCACGAGCTTGGCGAGGCAATCGCCGAGGAATGTATCGCCCAGGAGGTGGCTGTGGTTCTGGGACCCGGGGTGAACATGAAACGCACCCCCCTGTGCGGGCGGAATTTCGAGTATTACTCTGAAGACCCCTACCTGGCCGGAGAGATTGCAGTGGGTTTTATCAAGGGCGTGCAGAGCAAAGGGGTGGGCACGTCGCTGAAACATTTTGCGGCCAACAACCAGGAACACCAGCGCTCCACGATCAACTCGGAGGTGGATGAACGCGCGTTGCGGGAAATCTACCTGCCGGCTTTTGAGGCGGCAGTTAAGAAGGCCAAACCCTGGACGGTAATGTGCTCCTACAACAAGCTTAATGGGACTTACGCCGCTGAGAATCGCAGGCTGCTGACCGAGACCCTCAAGGAGGAGTGGGGGTATGAGGGGTTTGTCGTTTCTGACTGGGGAGCAGTCCACGACCGGGTGGAGGCTCTGGAAGCTGGCCTGGACCTGGAGATGCCCGGTCCCAGGGAGAGAAGGGTTCAAGCGGTGATCGATGCCGTTCGCTCAGGTGAGCTGGAAGAAGCGGTGCTGGATGAATCGGTCCGCCGGATTTTGGAGATCGTCTTCAAAGCGGCTGAGACGAAAAAAGGCGGCTCGTTTGACGCCGATGCACACCATGCCCTGGCACGGAAGGTGGCTGGCGAGGGCATGGTCCTGCTGAAAAACAACGGCATTTTACCTTTAAAGGAGCAAAAGCGGATTGCAGTGATCGGTCATGCGGCCAAAGAAGCCTACTACCAGGGCGGGGGCAGCTCGCACATCAACCCGACCCGATTGGAAGAGCCATATGAAGAGCTGCAGAAATTGGCCGGGGATGCCGAACTGAGCTTCGCTGAAGGTTATCCTAAGGACGAAAGTTTTAACCAGGCGCTGATCGATGAGGCAGTTGAGAATGCCCGTTCAGCGGAGGTCGCCTTGCTGTATGTTTCCCTGCCCGCGAGCAAAGAGTCAGAAGGATATGACCGGCCGGATCTTGACTTTTCCGCGCACCAGGTTGCCTTGATCAATACAGTTACAGCTGTCCAACCTGATACGGTCGTCATCCTCAATAGCGGCGCCCCAGTGGTGATGAGCGAGTGGATTGATGGTGCCGCGGCTGTGCTCGAAGCCTGGATGATGGGACAGGCTGGTGGAGGGGCAATTGCGGATGTGCTTTATGGAAAGGTCAATCCATCTGGCAAGCTGGCGGAAACCTTTCCGCTAAAGCTGGCCGATACGCCTGCTTATATCAACTATCCTGGTGAAAATGGCACGGTGCGCTACGGTGAGGGGATGTTCGTGGGGTATCGTTACTATGAGGCCAAAGAGGTCCCAACCTTGTTCCCCTTTGGATATGGGATGAGCTATACCACCTTCGAGTATAAAAACCCCAAGGTTTCCGCTGAAACCTTCCGGGATGTAGATGGCGTGACCGTCTCGGTGGAGGTGACGAACACGGGCGAGATGGCGGGCAAAGAAATAATACAGGTATATGTACACGATCACAAAGCAAGCTTGGTCCGCCCCCAAAAGGAGCTTAAAGGTTTCACCAAAGTTGAGCTACAGCCTGGTGAGACCAAGACCGTGACCATATCCCTTGACTTCCGCGCTTTTGCTTATTACCACCCGGCTTATCAGCAGTGGATAACGGAGGATGGAGAATTCGATGTCCTGATCGGGGCTTCATCAGCCGACATTCGCTGCATCCAGACAGTTACCCTGCAATCTACCCGGGTGCTGCCCTGCATCATAAATCCTAATTCAACCCCACGTGACTGGTTGGATGATCACAGAAGCAGGAGTGTCCTTGAAGAGTTCATTCATCAGCTCCCAACCCAAGTGCAAGCCAAATTTGGAGGGTCTAAAGACGAGGCTATTGGGATGGATACCTCAACCTTCTTTATGGATATGTCCTTATCAAACAGACTCTACTTCTTAGAAATTGACTTACCGAAATCCCCTGAGGAGATGGTGGATGAATTGCTGGCTAAGGTTTACAGCACTGATTAACAGGTGACTTTCCCTGAGGAAGTCCAGAAGAACAACGCATAGAAATAATGAATTAGCTGAGGATACGATGAAGTTTGGGTACTTCAACGACGAGCAGCGTGAATATGTAATCACCCGACCTGACACTCCCCTGCCCTGGATCAACTACCTGGGTTGTCAGGACTACTTTGGCCTAATCTCCAACACTGGCGGTGGATACTCTTTTTATAAAGATGCCCGGCTGAGGCGGTTGACACGTTATCGCTACAACAATGTCCCTTTGGATTCCGGAGGGCGTTACATCTATCTCCGCGTCGCCCCTGATTCTGGTTCACCTTTGTACTGGTCGCCAACCTGGCAGCCAACGCGCCAACCCCTTGATGAATACGAGTGCCGTCACGGACTGGGATACACGACTCTTCGCTCCAAATTGGCCGGGATCGAGGCCCAGGTTCGCTACTTTGTGCCCCTTGGTGAAACGCTGGAAATCTGGGAATTGAGCTTATCAAACCAACGGCAGGACAAGGTCAGCCTGTCTGTTTTCTCTGCTGTGGAGTTCTGCCTGTGGGATGCGCTTGATGATGCCACCAATTTCCAACGCAATTACAGCATTGGGGAGGTGGAAGTCGTCGATGAAGTGATCTACCACAAGACGGAGTACCGCGAGCGTCGCAACCACTTCGCCTATCTGGCCTGTTCAGAACCCGTGGTTAGATTTGATACCCAGCGGGAAGCATTCCTCGGGCAGTACGCGGGTTGGGAGGCGCCTCTGGGGGTGGAGAATGGGCAGCTGTCAAATTCAATTGCCCATGGTTGGCAGCCGGTTGGCGCCCAGCAGGTAAACATCGAGCTGGATCCCGGGGAAGAAAAATCAATCATCTTCATCCTCGGCTATCACGAAAACCTGCTCGATGAAAAGTTCGATCCGCCCGAATCACAAACGCTCAACAAGCGCAGCGTGCTGCCGATCATCTCCCGTTACAAACAAATGGATGAAGTTGAGCACGCCTTCCAAGCATTGCGCAGATATTGGGAGGGTTTATTGGACCGGTTTCAGGTGACCTCACCAGACGAGCATATCGATCGCATGGTCAATATCTGGAATGTGTACCAGATCATGGCCACCTTCAACCTGTCCCGTTCAGCCTCTTACTTTGAGTCTGGTATCGGCCGCGGTATGGGCTTCCGCGATTCAAACCAGGATCTGCTTGGATTTGTGCAGCTGGACCCCGACCGGGCTCGCCAGCGCATCCTGGACCTGGCCGCGACGCAGCTTCCAGATGGAGGCGCCTACCACCAATACCAACCACTTACCAAACGCGGCAATGACGATATTGGCTCAAACTTCAACGACGATCCTCTTTGGCTGGTGCTCTCGGTCGCCGCTTATCTCAAGGAGACCGGAGATTCGGGGATCCTGGACGAGTCAGTCCCCTATGATAATACCCCCGGTACTGAAGAACCCCTGTTCAATCACCTGCTGCGGTCGATCCAATACACCCTCGACCGATTAGGTCCGCACCGACTGCCGCTGATCGGGCGCGCCGATTGGAACGACTGCCTCAACCTGAACTGCTTCTCCACCACCCCAGGCGAATCATTCCAGACCACGGACAACAAGGATGGCATGGTCGCCGAGAGCATGTTCATCGCTGGATTGTTCATCCTGGCCGCTAATGATATGCGGGAAATTGTGGAGCATTACAGACCTGGCGAAGACTTTGCGGTTTATGCTGGCATGGCTGTTGAAATGGAAGAAGCTATCTGGGCATCCGGCTGGGATGGGGAGTGGTTTCTGCGCGCATATGATGATTATGGGAATCCTCTTGGGTCAAAAGCATGTGATGAAGGCCAAATCTTTATCGAACCACAAGGGATTTGCGTTATGTCCGGTTTGGGAATCGAGGATGGCAGGGCAGTCCAGGCGCTCGATTCTGTTGCTGAACACCTGGCCACCCCGCACGGGATCGTGCTGCTCCAACCTGCTTTCAGCCGTTATTATCTGCATTTGGGCGAGATCTCCTCCTACCCACCCGGATACAAAGAAAACGCGGGCATCTTCTGTCATAACAATCCGTGGATCATGATCGCCGAGGCCAGGATCGGGCGCGGCGATCGCGCGCTTGATTATTATCTGCGCATCAATCCTTCCGCACGCGAGCAGATCAGTGACGTTCACCGCTGCGAGCCCTTTGTGTATGCACAAATGATCGCCGGGAAAGATGCGCCAACCTTTGGTGAAGCCAAGAACTCCTGGCTAACAGGTACTGCCGCCTGGAACTATGTCGCCATCACGCAGTGGATCCTGGGCATCCGGCCGACATATGATGGTCTGCAGATTGCCCCAGTTATTCCCGAGACCTGGAATAAGTTCGAAGCAGTCCGCGTGTTCCGTGGTGTACAGTATGAAATCGTCATATCCCGGCAAGGTCCTGGCAATCAGGTTCGCTTAGAAGTTGATGGCAAATCGATTAAGGGAAATCACATCCCAATCCCAAACTTGGGAACAGAAGTCGTTCATGTGAAAGCACTTATCGGCCAGGAGAGATTATCATAACGAACCAATTTAGAGGCTCTCACAGGAAAATTGTTGATGAAATTCAAAAATTTTAATGATCAAACCAAGGAAATTATGATCACCAGTCCAGGTATGTCAATTTCGAGGAATAATTATCTGGTCTCAAATAATATCATCACTAATAATGTCAAAGGGTATGGTTTTCCCAATCCGGTATTCCCGGTCACTTTCTGCACCAGTGAGTAAAAAATGACCCCTTGTTTCCATTTAGAATTCGTCTTGATTAATAATGATCAGGGGAATCCCATTAGATGATTTGATGATCGGATCTTACCGTGAGGTCCTTTTTCCATCCAAGATTCAGATAGAAAAGGTGGACCGGAGAAGGGAGGGTAAAAACATCTTGGAACTTTACATCACACATCGGTTGATAAAGACTGGCGCTGAACCTCCAACAGGAGATTTTATTTCTGAAGAAGCATGTGGACTAAGGATGTCTTGAAATGGGATTGAAGCAATCGCTACCAGAAAACGGACCTGTTATCTCTGAACGGGTGGAAGAATTGCTGGCACGAATGACCCTGGACGAGAAAATCGGGCAGATGACCCAGGTTGAAAAGAACAGCCTGCCTCCTGGGGCAGTCAAGCGCCATTTTATTGGTTCAGTCCTGAGCGGCGGGGGCGGCAACCCGGAAAACAACACACCGGCTGATTGGCTGGAGATGACCAGCCCTTTTGAAAAAGAAGCCTTAGAAACACGGCTCGGTATTCCCATTTTGTATGGTGTAGACGCCGTGCACGGTCACAGCAATGTTTTCGGGGCGACAATTTTTCCGCACAACATAAATTTGGGAGCCACCCGGGACCCCGATCTGGTGAAACGGATCGGTCGAGCAACAGCTTTAGAAATTGACGCCACAGGTGTTCACTGGAACTTTGCACCCTGTGTAGCCGTACCACAAGATATCCGCTGGGGACGCACGTACGAAGGATTCAGCGAAGATACAGAACTGGTCGCCAAGCTGGGTGCAGCTTACGTTTCCGGTTTGCAGAGTGACCAAGATTTGGGTTCACCAGGCACTATCCTGGCCTGCCCGAAACATTTCGTCGGTGACGGCGGAACAACCTGGGGAACAACACAACTAAATCCCTGGATAACTGATAATCCACAGGCGGTTAATCAATACTACAAGATTGATCAGGGTGATGCCCAAATTAGTGAAGCCCAATTGCGAAGTACACACCTGCCTCCATATATTGCAGCTATCAATGCCGGTGCACGCACTATCATGGTCTCATTCAGCAGTTGGAATGGGATTAAGATGCACGCCCATCATTATTTGCTGACCGAGGTGCTGAAGGGAGAATTTGGTTTTGATGGATTCCTGGTCTCTGATTGGCAGGCAATTGATCAAATCGATGCTGATTTTTACAGGTGTGTGGTTGAATCGATCAATGCCGGGATGGATATGATCATGGTGCCATTCAATTATCAGCGCTTTATTAGCAACCTGAAACAAGCAGTTGAGGCTGGAGATGTGCCCCAAAGCCGCATTGATGATGCAGTACGCCGTATTCTAAGGGTCAAGTTTGAAATCGGATTATTTGAGCGTAATTTTGCCACAGAATGCGATCTAAGCGTTGTTGGTAGTGAAAACCATCGTCTCCTTGCCCGGGAAGCGGTTCGAAAATCACTGGTCTTATTGAAAAATGATCAAAACACAATTCCGCTAAATAAGGACACACCCAGCATAATTATTGCTGGGGCAGCCGCAGACAGTATTGGTCTCCAATGTGGCGGTTGGACGATCGAGTGGTTGGGGGGAACCGATAATATCACCACAGGAACATCCCTGCTTGAAGCCATGCGAAGTACCATTCCTGCTGAAACTAAACTTCATTATGACAAAGATGGAGTCTTTGAAGACAGTATTCAAGCGAATGTTGGTATTGTCTGCCTGCACGAGATACCATATGCAGAAGGTGTTGGAGATCAGGGTGATCTGTTTTTAAATGGGAATGATATCCGATTGATTCAACGGATCAGGGATCGATGCCAAAAATTAGTTGTTATCATCTTCTCGGGTCGGCCCTTGATCATCACTGACCAGCTGCCGCTGGCAGAGGCATGGGTAGCTGCCTGGCTGCCTGGCACTGAAGGTGATGGCATCACGGATGTAATTTTTGGGGATTATCCAGCGACAGGGAAGCTGCCTTTCAGTTGGCCGTATTCCGCTCGCGGGTATAATCGTAGTGCAGAACGGGGGGGGACAGGTGAAAGTAGATTCCTGTTTCCTCTTGGTTATGGTCTTTAATGACTGTATATAGGAACAATCCAGTTAGAATCTTGTTCCGTGTGTATTCCGTATATTCTCCCCTTTCTGTCAAGATTGGAGAGAAAAGGAGGACCGGAGAAGGGAGGGTAATAATCTCTTGGAATGATAAATTCTTAAACAAATACGCTCCTTGGTCGAAAATTTAGCTTAACAAGATATTTTATTACTATCTTGCAGGAAAGGAGGCAACAACCAAACACAAGCGGTAAATATTGGTAGGATTCTTAACTCACACAGGAGGCAACCATGAAAATCAAATATTTCCAGCAACCCCTTATCCTATTCCTTAGTATTCTAACCATCGTCAGCCTGTTCTCCGGCACACTGATAACCGCGGCAGTAGCTGCACCACCGGTCGGCCCGGATAAGTTGGCCGATTTTGAGGCGGGTCTGCCGGTCAACTGGTTCAAGTTCTTCGGTGGCAGCACCGTCACGACGACTCCGCTGACGTTCGCCGACACCGATGCGCTCGCTCGACCGGCCCAGAGTGGGGACAACGGCCTCGTCCAGGTCGACTTCAACGTGAGTGATTTCGGTGGATTCGGGCAGGAGTACGCAACCACGGCACCGCAGGACTGGAGCCTGACCGACGGATTCAGCTTCTGGTTCTACGGCACCGGTTCGGGTCTCGCTTACCAGGCCGAGATTTCCGACAATCGCTCTGATCCCAACTCTGACACATCGGAGCGATTCGACTACGTGTTCGTGGACGACACGGCCGGGTGGAGGCGAATCGCGATACCATGGGAAGACTTCACCCGGGCCACTGACTTTCAACCGGCCGGTGCGCCGGACGACGGTTTCACGCTGACGGAAATCTGGGCCTGGGCGATCGTCTTGCCACAAGGCGTCGATACGGTCTACTTCGACGATTTCGGCCTGGACAACCGCGTGGTCGACGACTTCGAGGACCTCGCTCCAGGGACGCTCCCGAGCGGGGTCGACGCTGAATCGGGTGTTCCCGTTGGCTACTTCACCTTCAGCGACGGCAGCCCGGTAGCGATCGCCAACGAAGCGTCACCGCCCCTGAGCTTCGAGTACGGCACGCCGAACTCGGCCATTGCGGTGACGATGACCGTGGGCGGTTTTGCCGGGTTCATCCACAACTTCGCCAACGATGCACTTGACACGTGGACGCCGCAGGACTGGTCGGCCTACGAAGGCTTTGCCTTCTGGTTGCACGGGCAGAACAGCGGTACGGATCTGTTCATCGACCTGATTGAGAACCGCAACCCGGGCTCGACGACAGACGACGCTGAGCGCTGGTCCGTAGCGCTGGTGGACGACTTCAGCGGCTGGCGCTACTTCGAGTTCTCCTTCGATGACTTCTTCCGCAAGGACATCGGCAACGGGGCCCCCAACGACGGCTTCACCCGGCAGGAGATGCACGGCTGGGCGTTTGGCTCGCTCAACACCGACGGCGTCGAGTACACGTGGTACCTAGACGGTGCCAGCCTGTTCGGCGACGCCGGCTCGATCCCGCTCAACGTAGCCTTCAGCGAAGGCATTTTCGAAATCGATGAAGGCACGACCGGGAATATCACGGTCAAACTCAACCGGCCTATGGTCGACGGCGATCCGGACGCGGTGAGCGTCGACTACACGACAGAGCCGTCGACGGCCGAGGAAGGCCGCGACTACACGCCTGTGTCCGGCAGATTCACGTTCGTCCAGGGCGGTCCGCAAGAGCAGAGCTTTTCCATCGAGACCTTCGATGACGGCAAGTTCACGGGCAACCTGCGGATCGTGCTGAGGCTGTCTAACCCCGTTGATGTGGAACTGGGCTTCATTCGTCAAGCCTCGGCGCTGATCATCGATCAGGGTCCGTACGACCCCCTGCTGCTCGACGACTTCGAGCGCTTCCCCTACCTGTGGGACTCATCGCCGAACCTGACGCTGGCGAACCCTGAGCTGGCCGCGGGCGATCCGATGGCAGTTCCCGGTCAGGGCGCGTACGAAGGCGTGCTGCAGGCCACGGTGCCGCTATACGTCGACATCGCGGTTGAAGGCCGCGTGTGCAACCAGGGCAACGGGGTGGTCCCGATCGTCCTCTACAGTACACCGGAGTTCGATGCCACCACGGTGGATCACACCACCGTGTCGATGGGTACGGCAACCGAGACCCACGTCGACAAGAAGACAGGTGTAGCGCGGCGTCACGAAGAGGACGCCAATGGTGACGGGCTAATCGATCTGGTCTTCCACTTCCGCTTCGACGAGAGCGGTCTGCCGTGTGATCCGTACGTCGTGCCGTTCAACGGATTTACTTTCGCCGGTCAGCCGATCACTTCGGATGCAAGCTTAGGTCGAGACTTCCCTCTCGGCCAGGATTGGTCGGACGCCGAGTCGCTGAGCTTCTGGTTCTACGGCAGCGGCGAGGGCGATCGGATCACCGTCGATCTGAAGGATAATCGCGCCCCCGACCCCGGTCGCGATGGCTGGGTGATGGTGTGGAGCGACGAGTTCAACGATCCCGCGGGCACGCCGCCCAATCCAGAGAACTGGGGTCACGAGATAGGTGACGTCACGCCCGATGGCAAGAACGGCTGGGGCAACGAAGAGCGCCAGTACTACACCGACGACCCCGCGAACGCCGCCACCGACGGTGATGGCAACCTGGTGATCACGCTGAGAGAGGCCGATGGCTCCCTCGAGTGCTACTATGGCACCTGTGAGTACACCTCGGCCCGTCTCCTCACGCAGCACCGCAAGGAGTTCGCCTACGGACGCATCGAGTCACGACTGCTGGTACCCGATGGCAGCGATGGGCTATGGCCCGCCTTCTGGAGCCTCGGCACGGACATCGTCCGCATCCCCTGGCCGGGCGCCGGCGAGATCGACTTCATGGAATACGTCAGCCGGCTGCCGAACGAGATCTTCGGCACCATTCACGGTCCCGGCTACGCCGGCGGGGCCAGTTTTGGTGATGTCTTCGACTTTGGCGAGCCGGTGTACAACAACTACCACACCTT
Organism: Anaerolineales bacterium; assembly: GCA_041558875.1. Lineage (GTDB taxonomy): Bacteria > Chloroflexota > Anaerolineae > Anaerolineales > UBA4823 > PFL25. Next base: position 1,390 of record JBFFEL010000097.1, on the reverse strand, counting down.
CAAGGTTGAGTGGGAGCCAGAGCTGATCCGGTGGTACGTGGACGAAAACCTGTACCACGAGGCAACACCGGACGATGTGGCACCCAACGAGTGGGTGTTCCAAAAGCCATTCTTCCTGCTGCTCAACCTGGCGATCGGCGGCAACTTCGGCGGCTCCATCGATCCCGATCTCGAGCTGCCACAGTCATATTCGATTGACTATGTCAGGGTGTATCAGGGTCCCGACACCGCTGAGCGGTTCGAGGCTTCCTTCGTCGACGACGTTGTCGGATGGCGGCAGGTGACAATCCCGTTCACGGACTTCACTCGCAGCGCCGACCAGCCTGATGGTGCACCTGACGATGGCCTTGGACTCAACGAGGTATGGGGGTACGGCTTCTCATTGCCGGAAGGGACCGCCACCGGGTCGTTCTGGCTCGACCAGGTGCGGCTCGTCCCGTTCCCACCTCCCACCGAGATCGTCGTGACGAACCTCGATAACAGCGGGCCTGGCTCACTGCGCGAGGCAGTCGCCGACATCGCCGATGGCGGAACAATCACCTTCGACCCGGCGCTCGCTGGCGGTACGATGAACCTGTTCGGCCCGATCACGCTGACCCGCGATGTCACCATCAACGCCGCCGATGCCTCCGGCATCTCACTTGACGGCGGAGGCACTGACCGGGTGCTGATCGTCGACGCAGGAGTTACAGCAAATGTTTCCAACCTGACGATGACCAACGGCTACGGCTTCCAGCTGGCGGGCTGTGTGCTCAATAACGGGACGCTGACGCTTGATCACGTCGTGGTCACCGGATGTCTGATGACGACCGACGCGGGTGACTTCTGGCAGGGCGGCGGCGGAATCTACAACGGAGGAGACACGGTTCTGAACTTGATCGATTCCACCGTATCGGACAACACGAGCGGCTGGGACGGTGGCGGCGTTTACGCCTTCTTCAACACGCAGGTCACCATCGAGCGCAGCACCATCAGTGGTAACATCGCTACAAACGTTGGCGGCGGGCTGCGCCTGCTGGGCAATGGCGATATCATCAACAGCACCCTCAGCGGCAATCAATCTGTTGCCTGGCACGGCAGTGCTTTCTTCCTGACCGACGGGGTGGTCAACATGACCAACACCACGGTCGCGAATAATATCGCACCCCCCGGGGGACCGGCCGCAGTCTTTGTTGGCACCTTTGGTCCCGGAAGCGCGACGCTGAACTTAGCTAACACCATCATCGCGGACAATATCACCGAAGGCTGCTTCCTGGCACCCTTTGGGGCCGGCGCAGTTGCGATCAATTCCGCTGGCAGCAATCTGTTCAGCGACGGGACCTGTTTCCCGGTCGCAGGCGACCTGGTCGGGGTTAGCAGCGGACTGGACGTACTCGCCGACAACGGTGGA
>JBFFEL010000096.1:0-15630 GCA_041558875.1 Anaerolineales bacterium | reverse complement strand
TAAGAAGGCCCTGCGATCTACTCGCTCTCTGTGGTCAAACAACTTCAACCGTAGATCCCATCTCCCCGAACCACTATCAGCATAACGATTAAATCGAGCTTCAATCCCATACCCCCTGCTGTGCAGCCACCCTTCCCTTTTCTACAATCCAAGATCATGAGCAAATGTTGAGGATGGGACTGACGAAGGCGATCCCCCCAGAATAACAGCACTGGCTTTATTTCCCTGCTTGCTTCTTGGAAAGGGTTCCGGGTAATCCCCCACGAAGCGGTGCAGACTCCAAACGAGTGAACCTCTACCAGGACGAGTAGAAATCTCCAACCCAGATCAATTACAAACGGACCTCCTATGCGGATGATCGCACGCGGGCGACCATCCAAACCATACGCCTGGAGTTTGTTAGTGTTGAAGACCTCCCATAATTACACTGCGGATTCCAGGGAACAGGGACCAAGGACGGCACATTTGCCGCATATGTGAACCTCATCTCCGAGATCCTGAAAATATTCCCCATTTTTTTGACATTGCACCCAACAAGCCACCCTATCAAACGGTTTATCTTCGCTGATGGCATCGACTGGACAGGCGAGCACACAGTCCAGGCAGGACCCAGTTGCGAAATACTCGCAGCGTTCTACTTTCGGAGGTTTGTTGATCGGCAATTCAATATCGAGGACAAGACTACCAAAGCGACCCGCACAGCCGGCATCCGTAATGACCAGCTGGTGCAATCCAAAGCTGCCGATCCCCGATAATACGGCAATGCTTTTGTGAGACCAATAGCTTTTCAGAACTTTGTGATCAAAGTTTCCGGTAGCTGGTTCTGCTGCAGCCTGAATCCCATGACTATCCAATTTTTCGATCAACCGCGCGGTGATCTGTCCAATCAATGCGTTGGTTTCCTGGTAGGCCAGGGCCCATTCTCGGGCGACTAACTCCTTGTGAGCCTGATTTGCATAAGCAATATTGGGGGAAAATGGCAAGAAAAAACAAACGACCGAGCGCGCCCCGGGAAGCAAATCGCCTGGTGAGTAATGGTCGAATCCGACCAGCTGGCTGAGGTTTGCAAAGCCAGGATCACCCGCATCCACAAAGCCAATGATCGGCTGGCGATAACCGGTGATTAAATCCTGATTTGAGACTTCACGGGTGATGGTATCCCGGATAAATGCGGCTGCTTCAGATGATTTCACTCTTGTATCTGGCTGGGGTGTTCCAATCAATCAGTTACGATATTACCTTCAATCTCCACAACCCCAGGGAATATGAGCTGGATTAAGATTGGGTGTATTTTTTTTTGACGCTTCCAAGGAGCTGCCATTCAAACTGGCCGTGATGATCAAAGCACTTCCCGGAGGTCCAAATGACGGGCCATGGCGCGCTTTTGCATCCATTCCGCTTTTGAAACGGGAACTGGAACCACATCCTGATCAGGTCTACGCACGAGACTCAAAGCGACTTCGGGACAGGTCTGCACGCACACGCCGCAACCAACACAGCGCAGCTGATCGACCTGGGCGAACAAATCCATGCTCAGGGCGTCGAACTGGCAGTATTCCAGGCAGTCTTCACAGGCGATGCACAGATCTTGATCAACCACGTTGATGAAAGCTGAATGAGCAACTGCATTGGCGATGCCCAGTTCACTGATGCCGCGCAGGATTCCACAGGAACAGGTGCAGCAATTGCAGATATAAGATGAACCGCGCTGGTCGTTGCTGACCGTGTGCACCAGGCCGGCTTCTGCTGCGATCTGTAATTTCTCCAGGGCTTCTTCACGGGTCAATGCGCGGATATGGGAGCTCTGGTCGAAAGCACCAGGTTTTTGATTGAACATCATACAGACTTCAAGGGGGTGATCGCAGGGATCATCAACCAGGGCTTTTTGTTTACGGCAGATGCATTCCGTCACGCCCCAGGCCTGGGCATTATTGACGATATCCATCGCACTCTCGTAAGGGCGAATCTCCATGTCGACCTGGACGCTCTCGCCGACGGGGATGACGCGGTGAACGGAGGGTTCGAACTTGAGGATATGCCCGAAGGACTGCTGGTAGTACTGTTCAAAAAGCTGGGCTAATTCGGCATCCAATTTATCCACCTGCAGCTCGTAAATGCCGACCACAAAGGGGAGCAGGCCATATCCCAGGCCGCCTTCTACCCGCCCGGCGTTGATCAGGCCGCGCTTGGCCATGCTTTTCAGCATGCTGCGAACTTCTGTGGGATCGCCGCCGGTGCGTTCCGCGATCTGGCGAAAGGTCTCTTTGGTCAAACGCAGGTGAGAGGCTAATTCCGCTTCCTGCGGTGTGAATATTTTGGCCAGTATTTTCAGTTCCAGGCCGTCAGGACTGGGTGGGAAACCATTGGGAAGGCTGTCGAGGCGCTGTGCCAACAGCTGGTATGGATCAGCTTGCATGTTTTTCCTCCTTGAAAGAGCTACACAAAGCATACAGGATGGGAGAAAAGAGCGCAAGTGATGAATATCCTCGATCAGACAGGCGATCAGCGATAAAGATTTTTTAAAGTCCCAGACTTACAGATATCGAATAACTGAAATCAAAGGTTTCGAGCGGGCAGCAAATCAAATATGGAGTAGATAGAGCGGGCTCCAGACCGACTTGTTAGAGGGATTTTCATGGGTTTCAAGCAGACTTTTTTCGTACACGATAGATTACAATGCCGACCATGCCGAAAAATATGAAGGAACCTGCTAATGCTAATGAAGGTCCCTGTTCAAAATAAAGCCGTGTGTTGAGCCACCAAATCGGGAAACGGAACAGATCAGTTGGCCCAAATACCTCCCGGGTGCCTGTGTCAAGGACATATTTTCCTTCCTTCCCCTCAGGATTCCACACGATCAAATAGTACTTACCAGTCTCAGGTAAATCCAAATCGAGCTCCTGGCGACCCCAATAACTGGTCTGGGTGAAGGGTTCAAAGAAATCTTCACCCAGTTTGCCTTCAACAATTAGTCCTCCAAGTTGATGCTCAGAAAGTTCAGCAGGCAGGGGGATGTCGGTGAATGTCTCTCCATGAGGATTTTCGGTGAGGTCTGGTTCATTATGCGAGTTAAATTCAAAATCTTTCTCGTTAACTTCCAGGTTGGGGAGACCAGGTCCCAATAAGGCTAAGGAAACCTGGTAATCTTCTAATCCCTGAATTTGAGGGATGTTAATTCCTGCGTGAAAAAATTGCCCTGCCTGGCCTTCAAAGGAATAAAAGTGGATGGGAGAGGTGCTGTCAATTTGGCGGTAATAAGCAAAAGAAGTGTTTGCATCCGGTATGACTGTGTTACCTGCCTCATTTCCTTCTTCAGGTCTGTGGGCCGAAGCCGCGGGAACGATGAAGAAGATAGAGAATAAGCCAATAAGGAGAAGGTTTATTTTAATGAAATTCATTTTAGTACTCCTAAAAAAATCAATAAATTGTCAATGTTTTGTCTATATATTATAGCAAATATTTGTGTTTTGTCAAGGCCTTTTAGAGAAGGTAGGAACACTGGTAAATTGTTTCAGAAGGATTATTCACTAAAGCTCCATTAAGCAAACCTGATAAAAGTAGTGTACATTCCCCCTGCCTCCAGTTTTTTATTATTTAGGCGTTAAATGGTTTTGTCTTCTAATACAGAATCCCACTCATTTTTATCAAGGATGAATTGTAAGATCAGAGCAATAAATTACGTCAGGATAAGATGGTGCGTGATAAGAAGAAATATTCCCAGATAAACAAGAAACAACTCAGGCAGGAGCGCCGGGAAAGGCGCCAGCGCCCAAAATACATTCGCATTGGGGCGGTCGTAATTGGATTGGCCCTGGTGTTGGGTTATTTCCTCTGGCCGCGCCCTCAGGCACAGGCCGTCAGCGCAGACCGGTTGAATGATGACCCCTTTATCGGCGCGGCGGATGCTCTCGTGACCATCGTCGAATATGGTGATTTCGGCTGCCCGGCCTGCCGGGCCTGGCATAACGCGGGAATCATGGACCAAGTGCGCACTGTGTATGGTGACCAGGTGCGCTTTGTGTGGCGCGATTTCCCGGTCATCACCGCTCGCTCACCGAAAGCTGCTGAAGCCGCCCAGTGCGCATACGACCAGGGCCAGTTCTGGGAATACCATGACTTTTTATACGAAAGAGCTACTTCGTTAGCAACGAGCGAACTCAAGCTTTACGCAAACGAACTCGGTCTGGACAGCGAGCAGTTCAACCAATGTCTCGACTCTGGACAGCACCAGGCGACTGTCGACCGGGACCTGCAAGATGCACTCGGACGCCGCTTCCGGGGCACGCCCTCCTTCCTGGTCAACGACCAGCCTTTAGCTGGCCCACCCAATTTCCAATACTTGCAGGGTTTGATTGAACCGATCTTGCAAAGTAATAATTAGCGGAAAAAAATTCTTAACTCCTTTTAAATCAAAAATCATCATCTGAGCACTAAAGATTTTCGCGGGCGTATTTTTTGTTGGTAAAATCAACCCCTCGATTGATTTATTGTGATCAGGTAGAAAAAAGGGGGGATTTCGGCACAACCGGTTGTTGGTTAAAAAGGAGGAGTTATGGCTGAAGAAGTTGTGTATACCTCAAACGTGAAAGTGGAGAGGATTAAGGGACCCCTCCGGCGAACCTTTGTGCCCGCCGAAGAAGAACCTATCTACTTCAGTGTGCATTCCGAGATCGCTGAACACTACGGGATTGATAATCAGGTCCACGAACCCCACAAAACCACGCTTGACATGGTGGTCGCCTCCACGGCCACTTGACTGACCGGCACCTTAGGCGGCGCGCTGGTAGCGCGCGGAATCCCTGCTGATGAAGGCCGGCTGCACAGCAAAGCCACCGGCGAGATCGAGAAGGATGGTAATGTGTTAGTGGTAAAGAGAATTCACGTCACTTATTATCTCAAAGCCGACGCCGAGCAAATGGATAAGATCGACCGGGCGCATAAATTCCATGCAAAGAATTGTCCTGTTGCGCGTACAATTTGGGATTGCGTCGACATCACCACTTCCTTGGAATTGGTCTAGGCTTGTTTCCTGCTGATAATTGAGATCACGCTGAGGGTAGAGCTGCTTAGAACTTAGGTTAAACATTCACTTTTTATGAAAACCTCGCGCAAAATTCCTTAAAAGACTGTCATCGCGAGGTACAAAGTATGTCATGGATGGGATTCCGGGGTATGTCCCAGGTGGGGACTGAGCGGGGCAATCGACTACATAGTCGCGAGGGGACTGTCCCCTCCCTCAGGTCGAGGACGGGCTTCGCAAGCTGGCAGCGACAACCACAGTTAGCCGTTTACTCCTGCATTTAATATGGGGAATGCTACGAAATCTTAATACCTTTTGATTGTGAAAAAGTGTACAAAATAGGGAAATTTGGTAGTGTTTTTGACACTTCATTATTAAACTGGTAGAATAAAAAACCGCCAATTGGACCCCTATTTAATCTACATGTTCAGCAAAAAGGAGGAAAATATGAAACTGGAGAAGTTGGTACTCCTGTTTGGTGTTTTGGTTATGGCGGCGTTGGCGATATCTGCCTGTGCAAGCGCTCCAGCCGAAACACAGATCGTCACAGTTGAAGTACCAGGTGAGACTGTTATCGAGACGGTCGAGGTTGAAGGTGAGACGGTCATCGAGACGGTCGAAGTGGAGGTTGAGGTTCCGGTGGAGATAGAGCCGTTCCCCGAAGGAACCGAGCTCGACATCCTACAGTGGAGCCACTTCGTACCGCAGTATGATACCTGGTTCGACCCATTCGCGGAAGCCTGGGGTGAGACCAACGGTGTCGACGTGACAGTTGATCATATCGCCCTTGGAGAGCTGCCTGCTGCGCTGACAGCAGCCATTGATGCAGGTGATGGACCGAGTCTGGTCGAAATGGTCTTCGCGCCGCCTCAATTTATTGATGGCTTGCATGACTTGACCGACGTCAATGAACAGGCCCAGGAGCTCTTTGGCGAGCAGGCAGAGACCTGCATAGCAAGTTCTTACCTGCCAGCCACGGATACCTGGTATGGTTACTGCCATGGTTGGGTACCTGACCCTGCTGACTATGTCATCGATTTGTGGACAGAAGTTGGTTTTCCGGAAGGTCCTTCAACCTGGGCAGAGCTGCTTGAAGGTGGTGCGGCGATCAAAGAGCAGTTCGGTGTTCCATTGGGTTTAGGCCTATCTCCCGAATTAGACTCAAGATTGGCCATGCGGGCGATTATATGGTCTCACGGCGGCTCGGTTCAGGATGAGAATGAATGTGTTGTTTTGAACTCGCCTGAAACGATCGAGGCGGTAAACTTCGTGGCCGATTTATATCAGAACACCATGACCGAGGAAGTATTTGCCTGGACGCCAGCTTCCAACAACCAGGGCTTAATCGCTGGAGAGCTTTCGTACATTCTAAACTCCATCTCTGCATATCGCTCCCTGCAAGATATTGATCCGGAGGCGGCGGACAACATCGGATTCGGCCCGGCGCTGCTTGGTCCGCGTGGAGATCAGCACGCATCGGCCCATGTATGGCAAATCTACGTTATCCCCAAATACGTCGAGGGCGCAGAGCTGGAAGCAGCCAAAGCTTTCTTGCTGCATCACACTGCCAATTACAACCAGGCGGTCTTCAACAGCAAGCTGTATAACTTCCCGGCTTTCGAAAGCACTGTGCCGCAGTTGGATGACTGGCTTGAGGCGGATCCGTTCGGCTCACGCCCTGCGGATAAATTGAAGGTGCTGGCCACAGCCAAGGATTGGGTCACTTACCTTGGATATCCAGGTGTTGCAAACCCGGCGATCGGCGAAGTATTTAGCTCGAACATCATCGTGACCATGATGGGTCAGGTCGCTCTTGGTGAGAAGACCGCAGAAGAAGCGGTTGCCGATGCAGAAGCCCAGATCGAAGAGATTTTTGACAAATGGCGGGATCAGGGTTTAGTAGGCTGCACCGAATAAGAACAATTCAATAGAACGATGTTGCTAATACTCTAAACAACTTGAGGAGTGCGGTATGTTAGTGTTTTCCGCACTCCTCAGTTTTAGAGCAGGCTCCATAATTGTCAGGGAATAGATATGGCGATTATTGAAACGAAAGGTCTGACGAAATACTTTGGAGAGGTCAAAGCGGTCGACGGGATCGATCTTTCTATTCAAGAAGGGGAGCTGATGGTTATCTTGGGCCCCTCAGGATGTGGAAAGACGACCCTGATGCGCATGATCGCCGGGTTGGAGAAACCCACTGGCGGTGAGGTAATGATTGCCGGTGAAAAAGTCACCGAGCTGCCCCCAAGGGCGAGACCGATCGCCATGGTTTTCCAAAGCTATGCCCTCTATCCCCACATGACGGTGTTTAACAATATCGCTTTTCCACTCAAGGCGCGCGGCGGCTTTTCAAAAGAGGAACTAAAAGAAAAAGTGGAATGGGCTGCCTCGATCTTAGGCATCGAACGATTATTAGCCCGCAAACCACGCGAGCTCTCCGGTGGGGAGAGACAGCGGGTCGCGCTGAGCAGGGCGCTGGCGAAAGAACCGGGCGTGCTGCTGCTGGATGAGCCGCTCTCGAATCTGGATGCTAAACTAAGGGCTTCAGCCAGAGATGAACTACAGCGCTTCCAAAGGCGGCTGGGCATCACGACCATCTTTGTGACCCACGATCAAATCGAGGCCTTGGGTATGGGGGACCGCATTGTGGTGATGTCTGGAGGGAAGGTCGTCCAGGTTGGAACACCTAAAGAGGTATATCATGAGTCGGCGAATGTCTTCGTGGCTCAATTCCTGGGATCCCCCGGTATGAATATCCTGGAGATGGATGATTTCCTGGTCGGCTTTCGCCCGGAACAATTTCTTCTTAAAACGGGTGAAGATCAATACGATGGTCAAAAAGCATTTTCATTCAGCGTGACCAGGGTGGAATACTTAGGTGCCGATCAATTGATCTACGGGAACATCGAAGGCTATGCGAGAGATTATAGCGTGGTCGCCAAGTTCTCTTCAGAGTCAACCAGTATTGTAGAGGCAAATCATACCTATGAATTCGTAGTAAACCGGGACCAGCTGCGCTATTTTGAGAAGCAGGCCGGTTCGCGGATCGAACCGCGCTCCTTCTAACTAGGAGTCATCTATGCAGGATAATGCGGCAGTGGACACTTCGAGCAGGTTCAGCACCAAATATATTGCGGATAACGAAAAATTCTTAGGATGGGTATTTTTACTGCCGGCTGTACTCTACATCCTCCTGCTCGTGGGCGTACCCTTCGTTTTGGCGATAGCTTTTAGTCTCGCAGATGTAACTGTCGGAGATACCACACTCAACTTCGTCGGGCTGCAAAATTTTGCCCGTATTATGCAAACCCCAGAATTCTGGCAAAGCCTGCGAAACACGTTTGGATTTGCAATCACCGCCCAGATCATCACCATTATTTTGGCTAATATTTTGGCAGTGCTCCTGTCCAGCGACTTCCGGGGCAAGTGGTTCGCCCTGGTACTGATTATGCTGCCCTGGTCGACCCCGATCGCATTAGGGGCCATTGGGTGGTTGTGGCTGCTTGATTCCAAGTTCAGCCCGATCGATTGGGTGCTCAGATACTTCTCCCTACTTGGTGGGGAAGGCGCCCTTTTAGGTGTGCCAAAAAACCTGTACTACTTAGGAAAAGCCCAATTAGCCCAGGCCTCCATCATTATGGTGTATGTCTGGCGAATGCTGCCTCTTTCAGCTGTGATTCTCTTAGCCGGGTTAACCTCCATCCCCCAGGACCTGCTTGATCAAGCCGAGGTTGATGGTTCTAGTTTTTGGCGGACCCTGTTCCAGATCAAGCTTCCGCTCATCCTTCCAATCATGATCATTGCAATTTTGTTCAGCTTCATTTATACGGTTGGGGATATGGCGATCGTGTTTATCCTCACCCGAGGGGGGCCCGTTTATTACACGCACGTGTTACCTACCTGGGCCTATATTAAAGGTATTGAAGGCGGTGCGCTGGCAGAAGGGGCGGCGATCGCGCTATTTATCTTTCCGGTATTGCTGGCTGCAGCGATCCTCATTCTCAGGTATTCCCGCAGAACAGAGGTGACTTGATGATCAGGTTTAAACAGGGAATCAAACGTTTCTTCTTCGTTGTCGCTTTAGCTTTTTTCTGTTTCTTTTCAGCAGCCCCCTTTGTTTGGATGACTATCACGGTGTTTAAGCAGGATAAAGATCTCTATCGTTCTGCGAATAATCCCTTTATCTTCAATGAGCCGCCAACACTCGATCATTTGAGACTCCTCTTCAATGAAACCAACTATACAATTTTTCTGAGAAATTCTCTTTTCATTGGAGTCTTGGTGGTAATTATTACCCTGGTGTTTGCACTGCCCGCGGCGTACAGCTTGGCCAGGTTGACCGGGCGCTGGGGAGAACGGGCAGGTATTGGTATCTTTCTGGTATATCTGGTGCCTCCAACCCTTCTCTTTATCCCCCTCTCTAGGGTTGTCGTTTCTCTTGGTCTGAACAATACTTTATGGGCTTTGGTTTTGATATATCCCACAATTTCCATCCCCTTCTCTACCTGGTTGTTGATGGGCTTTTTCAAGTCCATCCCAAAGGATTTGGAAGAGGCTGCCATGATGGATGGGTACAGCCGTTTTGGGGCGATAATGAGGGTGGTGCTGCCCCTCTCGCTATCAGGTGTGATCGCGGTGGTTGTATTTACCTTTACCCTCACCTTGCATGAATTTATTTACGCCCTGGCGTTTGTTTCCTCCTCAGCGCAGCGGACGATCAGCGTCGGCGTGCCAACAGAACTTATTCGGGGTGATGTGTTCTTCTGGCAGTCGTTGATGGCCGCGGCAGCCATTGTTGCCATCCCGGTCGGGATCATCTATGTCTTTTTCCTGGACAGGCTGGTCGCCGGATTTACCATGGGGGCTGTCAAGGGGTGAAAATTTAGTTTTGTCTCGGATTTGATCCTGCAAACTGCTGGCAATCAAACTACTAATAAAATACTCCCGGACCTGGAAATCTTGACAAGGTTTTCTGGGAGGGTTCATGCAACAAGAGCCCTCGAGTTCAAAGTCTTTTTTTCCCTCCTGCAATGCTGGGAATGATCCGCAGCTTATCCTGATCAGAAAGCTCGGTTTCTAAACCTTGTAGATGGCGTACATCTTCATCGTTTAGGAACAGATTGACATAAGGTCTCAGGCTGCCATCGTCGGTGAACAGGTGGGAATCCAGGGCCGGGTATCTGGTGACCAGCTCCTGGACAGCGCCACCTACGTCTGTGGATTGGAGATCGATACTCCGGGCTCCTTCTGTGTATGAGCGCAGCGGGGATGGGATAGATAAAGTTGGCATATTCTCCTCTTTGTTGATATGGATGTTAAATTGCGGGTTGGTGTCTCAGAAAGGGTTCCATTTGCGAGGTGGGTGAGTTCCCATTCAGCACAAATCGATCGTGAATTTGTTGGATGGCTTTCTGTCCTAGCCGGGGTTCAACTGCCAGTACGACTGCATCGGGCGAGTTGCCATTTCCAATCCGTTTAATCTCTATCCCGGCATTGTTCAGCGTTTTGGAGACTTCTGATAGCACGTGGGGAGATAAATATATTTCTCGCCCGACGATGGTGATGAGAGATAGATCACCATTCTCCTGGGGGGAAGTTCTACCAGAAGATTTATCAGTCCAGGATTCTCTAATTGTTTGAATTGCTTGCTCAACATTATTTGTGGGTACAGCGAAACAAATCGACCGGTTATGTTCGGCTTGAAAAACCGCCAGAGCAGGGATCCCCTGGTTTTTCAAGACCGCTAGAATCAGGGATTTGATGTGGTAAAGATCCTCGCCGGGTTTTAGCTTCAAAGTAATGGTCTTAATATCGAAATGACCTGTAACCGCGGAAATTGTGTGTCGGACTGATGAAGAGCAGTGGCTAACTCTGGTCCCCACACATTTTGAATTAAAGGTATTTTTTACGTACAAGGGGATGTTCGCTTCCCTGGCAGGGAGCATCGTTTTGGGATGCAGGACCGCCGCCCCGGAATAAGCCAATTGAAAAACTTCGCTGTAAGAGATTTCCGGGATCAGGCGTGCGTTTGGTACCAGGGCAGGATCAGCAGTCATCACGCCGTCGACATCCGTCCAGATCCAGATTTCATCGGCACCAAGGCTCTCCGCTAAAATTGCGGCGGTGTAATCGCTGCCGCCGCGTCCCAGGGTTGTGGTTTCACCGGAGAGGGTTGCCCCTATGAATCCAGTAATGACCGGGATGGTGCCCCCAGCCAGCAGGGGAGATAAGTATTCTTTGATGCGGGTATCCGTAAGCTCTTTAATTGGTGTGGCGGACTGGAAGCAGCCGTCGGTAATAATAAGGTTTGCCGCGTCGACGGGTTCGCTGCTGAGACCGCGGTTGCGTAATATGGTCGAAAAAAAGTGGATATTGATGCGCTCTCCCAAGGCCGCGATTTGAGCTAGGTTCCCAGGGCTGGCCGCCCCCTGATCTTGAATGCGCTGGCAGATATGGTTTAATTCTGCGATGCGGGTCTCGATCAATTTCCCCAGCTGCGCCTCACCAGCAAACATCTTGCCTGCGGTTGAGGTCAGCTTGTGGTGAAGTTCACCAGCAATGCTCTGGAATTGTTCTTGATCGCCCGCGAGGGCACGCTCTGCACAGGCGAGCAACATGTCGGTCACCCCCTGCATAGCGGACGCAACCACAATGATCTGATTCCACTCACCAATCTGCCCACTGACGATGTCCCCAGCGCGGTTGAGCGCGTATTCGCTGCCCAGGGACGTGCCCCCAAACTTCATAACTAAAGTTCTCATGCTGCCCTCTCCTTGAATGGTTTGATAAAAATTGCTTCTTTAGAGCCGAGTTAAAGCCTGGTCCAGGTCGGCGATCAGATCGTCTCGATCTTCGATGCCCAATGAGAGCCGGACGAGGTTTTCCGAAATGCCAACCGCCAGCCGTTCCTCGGTTGATAACTCGTAAAAGGACATCAAGGCTGGCTGCTCAACCAGGGACTCCACGCCGCCAAAGGAGGCCGCGATGAGGGGTATTTGCAGGGCGTCGATAAAGCGCGAGGTGGCTTCCAAATCGCCCTTCACAGTGAAGGAGATCACGCCGCCGAAGCCGCTCATCTGCTGCTTCGCGATTGTGTGATCTGGGTGGGAAGGCAGCCCGGGGTACCAGGCTCGCTCGATGGCGGGATGGCTTTCCAGGAACTCGGCAATTGCCTGGCCATTTTGGTTTTGTTTGGCAACTCGTAAGGCCAGGGTTTTCAAACCCCTCAGCAGTAAAGCTGCATTCGATGGATCAGCGACCCCACCCAGCACGCCCAGAGCATTGCGCAAAGAGACGATCAGACCGGCTTCACCGGTCACTACGCCTGCCAAGAGATCGTTGTGCCCACCGAGATACTTGGTCGCCGAGTGGACCACCAGGTCCACACCGAAGGTGACCGGCTGGATGTTTAGGGGGGTGGCAAAGGTGGCATCGATTATTGATTTGACCTTGTATTTCCTGGCGATCTCCGCAAAACGGACCAGATCGAGGGTGCGCAGGTAAGGGTTGGTCGGCGATTCTGATAATAAGATGCGCGTGTTTGGATTAATTGCGGCTTCCAGTGCAGCGTAATCTCCCATTGGCACCACAGTGCAAGTGATCCCCAATCGCTTCAAGAAGGTATTGCAAAACTCGCGCGTGCGGCGGTAGCAATCATCGGTGATGACCAGGTTTGCGCCCGTTGGCAGCATGGCGATCAGCACACTGGTGATGGCGGCCATCCCGGAGGCGAACAAGATGGCATCCTCAGCGCTATCCAGCCTGGCTAACCTCTTCTCTACAGATGAAACGGTCGGGTTGCCATAACGGCCGTATTCGGTGCGTCCATCGGCGTTTCCCCACAGGCGAGCTTCCATGAAGCTGCGCAGGTCCGCGGTGTTTTCAAAGGAATAAGTGGCCGCCTGGACGATGGGTTCAGGGACTGCCTGGTAGGGATTGCGCGCCCTCCCGCCATGCACGGCCAGGGTAGAAGGTCCCTGCGATCCGTTTTTATCGTCAGTGGTTACGGCTGGGTTGGTTTCCTGTCGAGATATATTCGTTTTTGCCATGTTAGCCTCCAATAATTCTTAATTTCTGTACTCCTATTGAGAATCTCGCCTCCAGCGGGCTGCAAGATGTTACTCGAGCAGATAAAAAAGGGCTGCTTTATGAAGGCAACCCTTTGCTGGACTTTCAGTCTTTGATCAGAGCTTGAACTAACTCATGGGTGCCTCGCAGTATGTGGTGAGCACATGGCCATCAAGCACATCATCATGGATACAGCATCAATAAATGGGGGTAATTGATGCGCATCGTTATTTATATTCGGTATTAGATATTGGATATTTGATATTGTTTGCATTGGCTGTGTCAATTTATTTATCGAGAAGGGCCAGTATCAATAAAAAAGAGCTGCGGGAGGCAGCTCTTGGATGTGCGTATCAGGTAAATTACGCCTCAGGGTAAAGTCTGCCTCGCGAGGATGCGCGTGCGCATGGACATCATCATGGACATTGTGTTGGGCAGAACGTTATGAATTCTCATCATTTTCCCTGTTAATTGGGCGGATTATACCATAAATACCGGCGATAAAATTGCGGGAGGATATAATCCTACCTGAAACTCCCAGCTCCTGATGAATTGGAGCTGGGAGTTCTGGTGCGATGGCTGCTCAATTGGTTGTATTGTTGTAGAACCAGTTGTAGCTGTAATAACCGGATGCACTCTGCAAGCGGATCGCGATCTGATCATGGCCGCGCAAAGCGTAAGGGATTTGATAGGTGGCGGTAAACGATTCACCAGAACCTGATTCCGTGGTTGCTACCTCAATCCCGCCAATGCCTTTTGTCCCATACCTGCCCATGGTCACGCTGAAAGTTGTCTGCGCAGGAAAGTTCTCAGCCTGGATGGTGACGCGTTTATCCCTGACAACGCTGAGGATCTCTATGGTGGGGATCTGTGATGTTCGGGTCGATCCAGAATTGGAGCTTGTGCCGCTCGGAATGCAGAGTACCTGGCCAGCGTAAATGAGGTTCGGATCGGTGATCTTGTTGGCCTTGGCAATCGGGATCCAGGTCAGATTGTACTGCAGGCCAATGCGGAACAGGTTTTCTCCACGGCGGACAGTGTGACGGGTCCGGCAGGTGTCAGTGGTCGTGGAAGAAGAAGCCCCATCCGGACGGGAAGGAAAGGTGCCAGCCGGAGCATACCAGTCACCGGGATTGATATTGCTGAGCGTATCGCCTTCCTGGACGATGACTGGTAGCAGGGAATGATCGCTGCAATCGAACCCCACACCGCAAAACACAGATTGTGTATAACCTCCTGCAAAATCACCGGCGTATGCTATGACGTGGTAAACGCCTGGATCAACCCGCAGGGCATAGCTGGATTGACCATCCGCGGTCTGGATCGAATAAAAGGTGTTCTTTCCATTATCGATCCGGGTGGCAATGATGGTTAATGCCGGGATGTGCTCACTGGGGAAAGACAGGTTCCCGGTGATCAATCCGGTTGATGCGTATTGGAGATAAGCCAATTGGGCTGGCTGATTTGTGTTAGCTGAAGCTGATGGCTTAATTTCGCGCGCCTGGACCACGAGCGGCTGCAGGTACAAGAGTGCGCTGAAGGTGAACACAATTGAGAGAACGATAAAAGTGAATTTTGATTTACTGGTATTAGACATGACTGCCTCCTTACTGTATTGATGTTTGCTTGAAAACCTAGATTTATGATAAAACACTGCTGTTACAAGGCAATTTCAAGAGAGTGACAGGAGGGTCATGCTGTGCAACAATCTGGTAACACTTCGGGGAGTAGAAATTAAGCAATCTGTAGACCAGGGTTCTATTGCTCAAAGGATTTACTCTTTGAGCGCAGGCCTGCCCCGCTCCTGCGGGGTCAAAGAGGATTTACAATCGCCAACATCTTACCTTACAATCGCAGGCCTATCCTTGCTCAGAGGGGATTTAAAATCCACTTCTTCAGCAATTCAATATTATTTCATTATCAATTTGCAAATCTTCCTGCAGACAAAACGCAGGATTACAAATCCTGCTTGAGCAGGGTGGATCAAGGTTTGGACTGGATGATGAATTAAAAGCGGAGGCATTTTCACGCCTCCGCTCCTCAAGGTTAATCGTGCGATTATTGAGTACTTATCGGGGATTGGATCAAGGAATTACGGAATATCCCACTGGATATGCCGGCTCCCAGGAGGTAGATCGAGTGGGATGGCCTGCCAGTCCTCCAGATTAATGATCATCAGATCATCTTCCAGGAAAGTGCCCCCTCCCGGATCAGGACGCAGGAAGATCAGTTTGCTGCTATCCGGACTCCACAAAGGCGTGGCGCCACTGCCTAAATTTGTGAACGCGCTGCCATCAACCCGCATGACGACCAGATCTGGCACGCGACCCAATCCCTGGGTGGTGAAGGCCAGCCACTCGCCGTCCGGGCTGTATTCGGCAGGCGACCCCCATACGCCTGAACCACCTCCTATCGGCTGATACTGGTGCACGAATTGGTGTGAATTTGATTGCAGATCGAATATCACCAGGGCTATCACCCAGTCTCCACCACTAAATGAACCGC
Source organism: Anaerolineales bacterium (assembly GCA_041558875.1). Taxonomy (GTDB): domain Bacteria; phylum Chloroflexota; class Anaerolineae; order Anaerolineales; family UBA4823; genus PFL25. The sequence continues at coordinate 35 of JBFFEL010000096.1, read as the reverse complement.
CCACCCACCAGGCAAGCCGGGCGCCATCCGGGGAC
>JBFFEL010000095.1:0-15701 GCA_041558875.1 Anaerolineales bacterium | reverse complement strand
CAATTGAATCTTGACAGGGCGAGAGCGAATCTGGTCGCCACAAAAAATGAATACCAGGTCTCGATTGCAAGGCTCTCCTTTGAGAGCGGGACAATATTACAAGATTATGAAATCGAAGAGTGATAACGGGGATTATGTGATGAAAAATCTGATGGCGGTCTTAACTCTATTTGTATTCATAGCAGCCTGTGGGGACGGCGGCGAATCGGATCGTACCGGGATCAAAAGACCTGTCGTCACCGGGGTGAAGACGGAGGAGATTAAAAAAACCGGGGTGGATGTCGCCATGGTGATCGGGGCGGGCAACCTGTGGCGGGGCCGTCGTGGGCTTGAGCGCGGCATGGATCGCGCTACGGCCGATTACATGGGTATGCTGGCGACGGTAATGAATGCCCTGGCCCTCATGGATGCCTTAGAAAGGATCAACATCGTCACCCGGGTTCAATCGGCGATTGAAATGCCCTCAGTTGCGGAGCCATACATCCGCCGGCGGGCTATTCGCCACCTGGAAAAAGATCGGGTGGTGATCATGGGGGGTGGAACTGGCAACCCTTATTTCTCCACCGATACAGCTGCTGCCCTGCGGGCGATGGAAATTGGCGCCGATGTGCTCATCAAAGCCACCAAGGTGGATGGGGTTTACGATAGCGATCCGGAGATCAATCCAGAAGCCAAGCTGTTCGATCACCTGACCTACATGGACGCCATCAACCTCCGGCTGGAAGTGATGGACAGCACAGCCATATCGCTCTGCATGGACAACAACCTGCCAATCCTGGTGCTCAACTTGTGGAGCCCCGAAGATCTCCACGATGCCTTATGCGGTAAGAAAGTCGGCACGCTGGTTGATAGCGGTTCGATGGATTGATTTACCCTTTTCTCAAGTGGATTTTTCGGGTATCCTATAGATTGCGCGCTAAGATAAGGCAATATCTGTGGAGGCCGATATGCTCAAAGACATATACAACGAGGCCGAAGCCCGGATGAAGGGGGCTATTCAAGCATTAGAAGAGGACCTGGCTGGAATACGAACCGGGCGTGCCAGCCCCGCGCTCATCGAACGGTTGATGATAGATTACTATGGCACCCCGACCCCGCTGATCCAGCTCGCCAGCATCGGCGTACCTGAACCTCGCACCCTGCTGATTCGGCCGTTTGATCCTGGCAGTCTGAAAACCATCGAGCGCTCGATCCTGGCCTCAGACCTGGGGCTGACCCCCAACAACGACGGTAAAACGATCCGTCTGAACCTGCCCCCACTCACCCAGGAACGGCGTCAAGAATTGAGCAAAATCGTTCACAACCGGGTCGAAGAAGCCCGCATCGCGGTGCGCAATGTGCGTCGTGATGAGATGAAAGACCTGCAGGAATTCGAAAAGGAGAAATTGCTCTCGGAAGATGAGAGAAAACGGGGGGAAGACGAGATTCAAAAAATTACCGATCGATATATTGAAGACATCAACGCCATCGGCGAACGCAAGGAGAAGGAAATCCTCGAAGTTTGACCATGGTTTTATGAATAAAGAATCTTCAAATTCACCTGAACGAATCCCCACCCACATCGCCATCATAATGGATGGGAATGGTCGCTGGGCGTTATCGAGGGGGTTGCCGCGCCTGGCTGGTCACCGCGCCGGTACCGAAAATCTACGGCGAGTGATCGAAGCCTGCGTAGAATTCGATGTAAAGTACCTGACCCTGTATGCGTTTTCAACTGAAAACTGGGGACGCCCGCTTGAAGAGGTGCGCGGCTTGATGCGCATCCTGGAGGATGTCATCGACCGCGAACTGCAGGAACTGCACAAGCAGGGTGTTCAACTCCGGCATATCGGGCGCCTGGACCGGCTCAAGCCTTCCCTGCACCAAAAAGTGCTCGAAGCGATCGAATACACCAAGGACAATGATCGCCTGATTTTGTGCGTGGCATTTAATTACGGTGGGCGGGATGAAATTGTGTGCGCCATCCAGCACATGATCGAAAACGGCGTCAAGCCAGATGAGGTCTCTGACGAGTTAGTCAGCCAGTACCTGTTCACTGCGGGCGTGCCCGATCCTGACCTGATCATTCGTACCTCGGGCGAATTGCGCGGCAGCAATTTCCTGATCTGGCAGGGCGCGTACTCCGAATGGTACTTCACCCCCACTTTTTGGCCCGACTTTGGCAAAGAAGAGCTGGCTCGCGCCCTTGAAGAGTATAAACATCGCCAAAGACGCTTTGGCCACGTTCCCGAATCCGTTTAAGAGAATCCATCATGCTCAGAACTCGCGTCATCGTAGCGGCCATCCTGTTACCTGTCGGGTTGGTCATCATTTATATTGGCGGCTGGGCCTTCAGCGCCTTTGTCACCCTGATCGTTGGCCTGGCAGCCTGGGAATACAGCCAGATATTTCGCGGCAGCGGCTATCAACCCGCGCTGGTCGTCGCTATTGCTGGGGCCGCTGCGCTTGCTTTGGGCAGGGCTTGGAATGGATTTGAGAGTGCCCCCCTTCTGATCAGCCTGATCTTGATCATCAGCATGACCTACCATATGTTCGCTTACGAGCGCGGCCGCGACCAGGCTGGCACAGATTTTGCGGTGACTTTCTCCGCTGCAATCTATATCGGTTGGCTGGGTGCCTATCTAATCTCGATCCGCGCCCTGCCGGAGGGTTTCTGGTGGCTGCTGCTGGTGTTGCCAACCGTATGGCTGGCCGATTCGGGCGCATATTTCATCGGGCGCAGTTTTGGCCGCCATAAACTCAGCCCGCGCCTCAGCCCCAAGAAAACCTGGGAAGGTTATCTGGGCGGGGTCGTGGTCGGTACATTAGGAGCGATCGGATTGGCTTACCTGTGGCAGATCTGGGCTGGTCCTGAGTTTGCCATCACCCCCCTCCAGGCAGCCTTATTAGGCTTTCTTCTCAGTACGATCACCACCCTGGGCGACCTGGGAGAAAGCATGATTAAACGCCAGAGCGGCGTCAAGGACTCCAGCAATTTGATCCCCGGTCATGGCGGCGTTTTCGATCGCATTGATTCCTGGTTGTGGGCCGCGCTGATCGGCTATTATTTCATCCTCTGGGTCGTCATTTGACATCCAATTCCTGGCATGGTATCATCCTCCCCACAATTTAATAGCCTTTTTCGGCACTCTTATCCAGAGAGGTGGAGGGACCGGCCCTGAGAAGCCTCGGCAACCATTTGGCAGTTTGCAATCCGCGTTTGGCTTAAGCCACCAACCAGTTGTAAATCCCCGAAACGGTGCCAATTCCGGCAGACGGATGTTCTGGAAGATGAGAGGGCAGCCGTACAGACCTGTCATTGCCCTTTCATGTTTCGAAGGGCAATTTTTATTTTTATCGGAGGACAATACAAATGAGCACTACCTTCATGGAATCACCAAGCTTGATGTTTACCTCGGAGTCAGTCACCGAGGGACATCCGGACAAGATTTGCGATCAGCTTAGTGATGCCGTACTGGACGCCTGCCTGGAGGTTGATCCAATGTCTCGTGTGGCCTGCGAAGTCGCCACCAAGACTGGATTCGTGATGTTTTTGGGCGAAATCACAACCCAGGCAAATATCAATTATGACGAATTAGCCCGGAAAGTCATCACCGACATCGGTTACGATGACAGCGCCAAGGGATTTGATGGCACGACTTGCGGGGTCCAGGTAGCCATCGCCAAACAATCTCCGGATATCGCCATCGGGGTCAACCATTCTCTGGAAACCCGATCCGGCGAGGTCGGCGAAGAGGAGATCGACTCGATTGGCGCTGGCGACCAGGGGATGATGTTTGGCTATGCCTGCAACGAGACACCCGTGTTGATGCCCATGCCAATTTACCTGGCGCACAAGCTCTCTCGCCGCTTGAGCGAAGTCCGCAAGGATGGCACTCTGCCCTGGCTGCGTCCAGATGGCAAGAGCCAGGTGACGGTCGAGTACAGTTATGGTGTCCCCAAGCGGGTTGATACCGTCCTGGTTAGCACTCAGCATGCTCCGGATGTCACCCAGGAAGAGATCCGGGCCGCGATCATCGAGCATGTCATCCAACCGGTCATACCACCCGAGATGGTTGATAACCAGATGAAGATTTATGTCAACCCAACCGGAAGATTTGTGATCGGCGGTCCCATGGGCGATTCAGGATTAACCGGGCGTAAGATCATCGTCGACACTTATGGCGGCATGGGCAGGCATGGTGGTGGCTGTTTCAGTGGTAAAGACCCCACAAAAGTCGATCGCTCGGCGGCTTATGCAGCTCGTTGGGTGGCAAAAAACGTCGTCGCAGCAGGGTTGGCTGACCGCTGCGAGATTCAGGTCGCCTATGCCATTGGTGTTTCCCAGCCATTAAGTGTTAACGTGGAGACTTTCGGTACAGGCCGCGTTCCTCCAGACCAGATAGCTGAATTAATTGATGCACACTTCGACCTGCGTCCAGGAGCGATCATTCGTGATTTGCAGTTGCGCCGGCCAATTTATCGCCAGATCGCAGCCTACGGACACTTCGGTCGGGATGATTTAGATCTGACCTGGGAACGCACTGACAAAGCCGAGCAGCTGCGCATCGCTGCGGGTCTGGCTGAGAAAACTGCCCTGCCCGCTGACTAAATATTAATTCTTGATTTCTGATCAGGGTGCCAGCTGCAAATCAAGTTCTGGCGCCCTGGTTTTTTTCATTAATACGGCCGCTCTAATCCGTGTGTTACAAGCAGCTGCACATCATCCATCAGCTCGCTGGTTGCGCCATCCGCAACGACCTTACCCTGATCGAGAATCACCATCCGCGGAAGAAGATCCTTTACTAAAGGCATGTCATGTGTCGAGACCAACATCGTCAGCGGAAGTTCATCCAACAAATTGATCAAAGATCTCCGGGCCCGTGGATCAAGACCCGCCGTGGGTTCATCCAAGACAAGCACCTCCGGCTTCATAGAGAGCACCGTCGCAATTGCGATGCGTTTCTTTTCACCCATGCTCAAATGGTGAGAAACGCGCTGACCATATTCCCTCATGGAAACCGCGGCCAATGCCTCGCTAACCCGCTCCTGGACGATCTCCTGGGGCAGACCCTGGTATAAAGGGCCATAAGCAACATCATCGAAAACTCTTGGAGAGAATAATTGATCTTCAGGAGATTGGAAGACCATGCCCACCATCGCACGCACACGTCCCAGGTTTTCTTCTTCCACCTTCAACCCGCACACAGTGATCGAACCCTCACCAGCTAGAATTCCATTCAAATTCAGGATCAGGGTTGATTTTCCGGCACCATTTGGTCCAACCAAAGCTACTTTTTCACCTGGTTGGATTGACAATGAAACATCACATAATGCTTCCTGCCCATCTGGATATGAGAATGACAGACCTTCGATCTCAATAGAATGGTGCATCGTTTTATCTCCCGATCAAGATTGACAGGAGAATTAGAAATCCTAATATTCCAATGCCGAGAACTAGAAGTATCCACTGGGATGACTTTAACTCAGGCAGCGGTATTGAACGCACTTCGCCATCATACCCTCGGGAAAGCATGGCCGCATAGATGCGCTCGCTGCGGTCGAGAGAACGCATGAACAGGCTGCCGGCCATTCCCCCAGCGATTTGGGCGCGCCAAGAGATACTTCCCCCCGTACGAAGACCTTGAATTCCAGAATCACCGCTGCGCGCCGCCCGTGCGCGCCTCAACCGTAAGGCTTCATCCGCTAATACAAATAGATAACGCCACATCAATCCAAATATTGCCACTAACATGCGCGGAACGCGCAATGCACGCATTGCTGCCAAAATATCCGGAAATGGAGTGGTAAAAGTCAACAGGATTGCCATTTGGATGGAGATCCAGGATTTCAAGGCAATACTAAAAAATCTTTCAATGCCACTGAATGTAGCCGTGAGATTCCAGAATCCAATGGTGATTGAGAAAAGTTGCGCTCCGGGGGTTGTGAAAATCAGCGGCATGGCAGCCAGCACAAAAGGTAAAGCCAGTGCCGAACGTTTCAAGATCTTACCGGCACCCACGCCTGATAAGGAAATTAAAGAGAAAACAATTGCATACAACAAAATATAAATCGGCCAGGCTCCAATTGGGACCAGGGCGGTCGTTAGAATGAAAGCTGCAGTTAAGAGTAATTTAACTCTGGCATCACTTCGGTGAACCGGGCTTGTGCCTTCTTGATATGGATCTAAGAAATGGATGTGCAAGGCTACCCACCAGAAGAAGAGCGATTTCGGCGGGAATAGGCGACACCGATTGAAACAGATAAAACCATTACAATTCCTAAGATCCCCGCTGCGATAGTGGCGACTGCTTCATTAGAAATTCCTGGAAACTGGTATTCCGGGATGATCTGGTAAAACGATCCTCTGGCATTCCGAAGAAAACCATCCTCCATTGCTACCCATTCGAGGCCATCCGGAAGGCGGGAGGCGAACGGCGCAAGCAGGACCAAAAGGAGGGCGACCAGTAAACCTGCGATCCACACAACTCGCCCCCCGACTGGTTGCTCACCATTGGTTTGAATCATTCCTGGTCTGATCGACAATAAGAAAGCCAGAGCCCCTGCTGTGATCAAACCCTCACCGATACCGATTAATGCGTGTACGCCTGCCATCGTTGGAATAGCTATTCTCGCCGGTGATGTTCCTGAAAGGGCCAATTGAATGGCTACAGACAGCGCAACCATGAATACCGATAGCCAGGCAGCACTGAAACCGGTCACCAAGAATCCCCGCCTTGAATTTCCCACCAAACTCAATCCCGTGCGGTACACCATATAAGCTACTGCAACCCCAATGATTGCCATATTGACAATATTTGCCCCCAGTGCCAGCAGCCCACCATCTTGAAATATCAGAGCCTGGATGCTGACTACACTGGTCATGATCAGGATTGCGGCCCAGGGTCCCACCAGGATAGTAGCCAGTGCTGCACCCATAAGATGCCCCGAGGTGCCGCCTGCTATCGCGAAATTGACCATCTGTCCGGCAAAGATCCCGGCAGCCAGTACCCCCATCAAAGGCATACTGCGTTCACCCAGGTCCTGTCTGGCGCGCCGTAGAGCATAACCGACAATAGGAATTGCAATAATCCACAAGATGAGGGAGACTAAAGCCGATAAAAATCCATCTGGAATATGCAGCGCTTCGACCGATAACAGCATAAAAACCTCCCTTTTCAAACATTCAAATCAGCGAGCTGTGTTTTCAAGACAATCGGGGCAGAAACCAAAAAAAGTGGCATGAATGGTATTGATCTGATAGCCAGTTTTATCGAGGAATTGATCGTAGAGGTCCTCGAGGTCTTGATGATCGATCTCCTGCATACTTCCACACTGTCTGCAAATCAAATGATGATGATCATGTTCCGTAAACTCGTAAACCAGCTGACCTCTACCCAGGTGGGCCACCAGCACCAATCCCTGTTCAGCCAGGAAATTTAACGTCCGGTAGACTGTGGCTTCAGTCAATCCTGGAATTTCTTGTGCGACTCGTTGGTAAATCTCCGCGGGGGTTAAGTGACCATCCGCATTCCGCAGCACCTCCAGAATCGCCAATCTTTGGGGGGTGAGACGATATCCCTTCTCTCGCAGCCAGGATAATTCAGGATAATTCTGTTCCATGATAATAATAATCACTATTGCAAGTACTTGCAATAGTGATTATTATACAAGAGAGAGCTAAATAAATCAAGAAAAAAATCCCAGCCGTGGTTAACTGCTGGGATTTAGAACCTATCTACAAGAAATCACTAATTTCCGTTGATATGCGGATTCAACTTCGAGAGGATGCGGTCCTTCGGTTGGAAGCCGGTAATCCGTTCCCGCGACTCCCCATCCACAAACAGCATCAAGGTCGGTACTCCCAAAACCTGGTACTGCATGGCAACGCCAGGAGAATGATCGACATCCAGCTTGACGACCTTTACCTTTCCAGTCCATTCGGATGCCAGCTCCTCAACGATCGGGTCCAGCATCTTGCATGGTCCACACCAGACAGCTGAAAAATCGACCAGCACAGGATCCTGAGCTGCCAACACCTCGCTCTCAAATGTGCCTTCATCGATCTCAGGTATATTTGCCATTTAAACCTCCGCCTCACAATCCAAATCTAATTCAATATTGGTCATTATAACTCGCCGATGTTACCCAGACTAATGACAAAAGTCAAGGGTTTCAAAGTCTTTTTGACACATATCTAATAATTAAGATGGATATAAGCTCGATAATCTTACCTTAGTGATCTGAGGTACAATCGGGGCTGATTGCACATCCTTCCAGGGTGGATCATCAAGCATTATCGGGAGCATTTCATGGGAAATTGGAAAATAATCATCACGGACCGCCTCGATGACAGTGGCGTCAAGGTCTTGATGGATGTCGCCCAGGTAGAAAAGCAGGTGGGAATCGCCCATGATGATTTGCTTGAGCTGATCGCAGCCTATGACGCTTTGATCGTCCGCAGTCGAACGCAGGTGAATGCCGAGGTCTTCTCCGCGGCTGCCAATCTTAAAGTCGTCGGCCGGGCAGGTGTCGGGGTAGATAACATCGACCTGGCAGCTGCTAATCTACACAATATCACCGTGGTAAACTCCCCCTCTGCCACTACCCAAGCCGTTGCCGAACACGTACTGGCGTTGTTATTCTCCCTTGCGCGGTCTATCCCCACTGCCGATAATTCGATGAAATCGGGTTTATGGAACAAAAACCAGCTCAAGGGGATTGAGCTCCGAGACAAGGTTATCGGCATCATCGGGATGGGGAACATTGGCCGTTCGGTTGCCCAACTGACGCGAGCCTTAGGGATGGAGATCCTCGGATTTGATCCGCTGATTTCCGAAGACGAAATTGAACGCCGGGGGGCAACGCCAGCTTCCATGCAGGAAATATTTACCCAATCTGACTTCTTATCGATCCACGTACCTCTCAACCCAGAAACAAGGGGAATGATCGACGGAGCTGCTTTTGGTACCATGAAACGCGGCATGCGCCTGGTATGCGCCGCACGAGGGGGGATAATCGATGAAACCGCCCTGCTGGGGGCATTGGAATCTGGACAGGTTGCAGGAGCTGCGTTGGACGTGTTTGAGCAGGAACCACCAGGAATGTCTGCGCTGGTGTCCCACCCGCGCGTGATCGCCACCCCTCACATTGGCGCCCAGACCTTCGAAGCACAATCTCGCGCCACGATTGATATCGCCACCGAAGTATTAGCTGCTTTACGGGGCGAGCCGCTGAGATGGAAAATCGTCTAACCCCAAACTAAATCTAAGGACATTAAATGGACTCCGAAAACAAGTTAGCTGAACTGAAATCAATCCTCAATGAATATACCGACCTGGTAGCTACGATCGGATTACTGCATTGGGACCTGGAAACATATATGCCTCCTGGGGGTTCACTGGAACGCGGCCACCAGATAGGAACGCTCACCAGGATTGCCCATAAGAAATTCACCTCGGATAAGGTGAGAGAACTGCTTGAAGACCTCACCCCATATGCAAATGAACTCGATCCGGATTCTGACGATGCCAGGTTGATCCAGGTCGCAAACCGGCTTTACCAAAAACGATCCCGGGTGCCGGCCAGCCTGATGGCCGAGATCGCCAAGGAAACCGCCATCTCCCACGGTGTGTGGGTTCGTGCCAGGGAAGAATCAAAATTTGAAGATTTTCGCCCCTCTCTTGAAAAAATCATCAAGTTAAAACGACAGTATGCTGATCACTTTCACCCTTTCGACAACATCTATGATCCCCTTTTGGATGACTATGAACCTGGTCTGAAGACCGCTGATGTTCAAGGAATTTTTTCAGCATTAAGACCCCAGCAAGTTGAACTGGTGCGCGCCATCAGCGACCGTCCACAGGTTGACGACTCATTTTTGCACTTACACTACGATGAAAGTGCTCAGTGGGATTTTGGCGTAGAAGTGATCACTGATTACGGCTATGATTGGCAGCGCGGTCGCCAGGACAAAGCTGCCCATCCTTTTACGCAGGATATTGGCATAGGCGATGTCCGCATCACCACCCGTGTTCTGGAAGACTATTTCCCTTCCGCTTTTTTCAGCACAACCCATGAAAGTGGACACGGTCTCTATGCTCAGGGGATCGATCCCAGCCTGGGACGCACACCATTGGCCGACGGCGCCTCCCTGGCGATCCATGAATCGCAGTCCCGGATGTATGAAAACCTGATCGGTCGCTCGAAAAACTTCTGGTCGCACTACTATTCCCGTTTGCAGGAATATTTCCCCGACCAATTGGGGGAGATTCCCAGCGAAGATTTTTATCGCGCCATCAATAGAGTTGAGCCTTCCCTGATTCGAGTCGAGGCAGATGAAGCCACCTACAATTTACACATTATGTTGCGGCTCGAGCTGGAGGTCGCTCTTATAGAAGGATCGCTCGCAGTGAAAGATCTGCCCGATGCTTGGAATAATGGCATGCAAGAATACCTGGGGGTCACCCCCCCGGACGATGCCTTGGGGGTTCTCCAGGATGTACATTGGTCGCAAGGATATTTCGGCTATTTCTCAACCTATGCTTTAGGAAATTTGATCGCTTCCCAGTTATGGGAATGCATGCGCGAGGATGTACCCGATCTGGATTCCCAGATCCAGCGTGGAGAATTCAGGCAGCTGACCGGTTGGATGCAAGACAAGGTTCATCGACATGGTGCCAAGTACGAACCTCAGGAATTGGTTCAGCGCATCACAGGGAGCAAAATTGATCAGGATCCTTATATGCGTTACCTGACCGGCAAGTACACAGAGATATACCAGTTATAAGAGCGAAATTGGGAGGAGAAGACGTATGGCCCGCATTTTATTCGTTGATGATGATCCATTGACCCTTGAAACTTTGAAGAGATCGGTAGAAATATTCGGGCATGAGGCAGTTCTTGCCAGTTCCGGTGAACAGGCACAAACTTTAATCAGCGAGCAGCCTCCGGACCTCATCTTGACCGATATGATGCTGCCAGACATGGATGGCTTGACGTTGGTAAAAGCTCTTAAACAAGATCCCACTATCCCCAAGCTTCCGGTGGTAATGCTCTCTGCTAGTCCAGAAATTGATGCCAGCCAGGTTGCCCTGGATGCAGGCGCAGAGGAGTTCCTCGCCAAGCCAATCCGCTTACAGACCCTTCAAGAAGTTATTGAGCGATATACAGGCGATTGATCCCCAGATCATTGACCGGGATATCCTGCCTTCTCTCTTGAACATGTCATTGCAAAAGATATCATCGGTTCTTATGCTGATCTCCGCCTTCTGGATGCTGGCCAGCTGCAGCAGCTTGGCTGGGACTTCCGTAGCGACTCTTTATCCAACAGAGTATGTCCCAACAGTTATCGCCATGACAGTCGAGGCGCAGGAAATTGAGCCGCCTGGGTACAATTTAGATAATAACCTCGCCATCACAGAAACAGATACAACCCCCACGCTCCAACCTTCTCCTACGCCATCCGAGGTGCCAATCACAGAAACGCCCACCTTAGGGCCACACCTAAACCAGCCGCCTGACAACTTGCCGGTGCCAACCGGCATTCCACAATCTCCTAACCAGATCATCAGCCCGGGTTCTGGCTCAAAAGTGATCTCACCCTTTATTCTCAGAGCGGCTATCAAGCCCAGTCAGGATTCCGTTGTTCGCATCGAGCTGCTGGGCGAAGATGGCACCCTACTCATGCGGGAAATCCGCACCTACCAATCCGCCGAAACTGAATGGATCAGTTTGGGGAGTGAAATTTCCTTCGGGATCAATGGTGTTGAAGAACCTGGACGCTTGCAGATCAGCATAGAAGATGAATTTGGTAGACTCGCAGCGGTTTCCTCAGTTGAATTGATTCTCCAATCGGCAGGCAACCAAGACCTAAACCTTCCTCCAGATTTACTCGAGGATATTGTCCTGGAATCCCCCTCTCCCAATCGGTTGATCCAGAACAGCAAAATGCGCGTTTCCGGACTGGCCCGGACACGCTCGGAGCAAACATTGAGGATAGAAATAGTTTCTAGCGATGGTAGAATCGTTGGCACCAGACAGGTCTCACTGACCCCTTCTGAAGAAAGCTCTTACGGTACTTTCGCCATCGATGTTCCTTATACGATTAGCAGTACTCAAAGTGTGCGCGTACAAGTGTGGGAGCCCGGCGACAGAATCCCCGGCATCGTAAATCTCTCCAGTGTGGAGGTCCTACTCGCTCCGTGAATTTCCGCATATTATCAGTAACCTTATTGTTCATTGTTTTCTTTACTGCTGCCTGCAATGCTCAAACACCCACGGAGGAGGTCAAGCTGCCGTCACTCCCGACTCCTGATGTGCCTCCTCTGTCCGAAATTGATGCCGCTATTGAACGGTGGGAGAATAGTGATTTCACTGAATACTTCATTGAAGCAGACGAGAGGAACCAGGATGAGCAATGGATGATTCGCGCAGTTATTGCTGATAATATGATCCGCTCTGCTCAACGATTGGATCTGGGTGAAGATGGAAATTGGGGAGAACCTTATAGTATTTCTAAAGAAGAAGCAGAGTCCTATAGAGTTGAATCATTGTTTGCGAGGATCAGGAATGATGCCTCTGGGGGTGGGGCTTCGCTCTACAATATGATCGCTGCTTTCGACGATTCGTTCGGTTACCCTCTATACACACATGCCGAAGCCCTGCCTTCTTACACCGAAGAGGAAACTCTGGAGCTAAATCGGCAACACAGCTATGATCTGGCAGTAGAAGTAAAGCAGTTAATGGAAAACACATATGGCGCTGATCAAGAACCGATCTTCACCTTAATGCGCAACGGTGGACCTGAAGCGCTGTGTGAAAATTTAAGGGTTTTCCCTGATGGCTCATCAATCTTCGTGGATGACTGCAGGAATATTTTCTGGCAAATTCCAACCCCAGAAAGTCGCAAGGTCCACCTGGATGAATTCAGATCATCATTCGGCAGTTTGGATGAACTCACTACAGAGGACGATCAGACTCAACACCTGATCATTTTAGGTACTGGTACTGGTACTCCAGACCCGGATACCCTTGAAGAGGCATGGTTGCTTTCAACAGAACTTCACGACCTCCTTTCCAAACCTACAGGAATGGGGATGGTAATGTCCTATACATACGATGGTAATCTCTTGGGCTATGACTTATTCAATAAAATCACCCTTCCTTCCCAATTTCCCAAACATGGCGATCTGCGCGGTGCTGTGCTGACCCCAAGGGGCGACCGCCTGGCATTTAGCGACGATGAGGGGTTGAAAGTTTTTGAAATTAAATCCCAATCGGCAACTCAGCTTCTCCCACCTCCAGAAGAGGGGTACTACCTGCCGCGCTCTTGGTCGAATACAGGACAGTTATTCGTTTCTCATTACCCAGAAGACGAGAATGGGCAAATACGTCATGGATGGTTATCTTTGGAAGATAATGCTTGGCGCGATCTGCCCATGCCGGTAGATGCTCTTGGTTATGGCTGCGATACTGGTGCAGCCTGGTCCTTTGAAGGAGATGAATTAGCCATCACCGGTCTCGGTTACGGTGAAGCGTGCAACATGAATCCCGGATTGTCCATCATCGATTTGTTCTCCAATACCGCCCAGATCGTTATTGCGTCGACAATGAACACGGGCGAAGGCGAAAGCGACACCCTGACCGCTGGTGCACATACGCCCGCCTGGTCTCCAGATGGAACTTGGATAGCATTTGGCCTCGACCAGGATGCGACAGAAGCTGACAATTTCCCGATCAGGCTATATCGCGCCCATCCGGATGGCAGTAACCTGACACCACTAACAAACACTTCCCAGGGATCTGCGACGCATCCTGTTTGGGCACAGGATGGTTCACTTTATTATGGTTTGAGTGACGCGGCGGCTGACCAGAACGGTCTTTACCAGTATCTCCCCGAAGACAACACCCACATACTCCTCTTGCCAGGCAGTGGGATTCATCCTTTAAGCATCTCCCCTGATGGGGAATTCCTGCTTTATGAACAGGACCAGATACTGAGGATATGGCGAATTCGCCTCGGTGAAACTGTAGCCGAGATTACTGGCGAAGAAGATAAACGTCCATCTTTTTCAGGTTGGTTGTTCGTTGAAAGTGAACAATAAATCTTATTCGAATCCTCCAGGAGAAAGCAACCTTATGGTAAAGCAAACCTTTCCTTCAAAAAGAGCCCCAATTTACGCTGATGTGCCCGATGAAAAGTGGAACAATTGGCGTTGGCAATTGAGCAATCGCATCAACACACCAGAAGAATTTGAGCAGGTGATCCCCTTGACGGACAGCGAGCGCAAAGCGTTATCTGCAGCCCATCTATTCCGCGTCGACATCACCCCCTATTTTATATCGCTCATCGATCCCGATGATCCCAATGATCCGATTCGTAAGCAAGTCGTGCCCACCGAGGTTGAAATGGCACCTTTTACGGCGATGATGGAAGACTCGCTTGCCGAAGACCGGCATTCTCCCGTTCCTGGTCTTGTACATCGTTATCCGGATCGGGCGTTAATGCTGGTCACAACACAATGCGCTTCCTATTGCCGCTACTGTACCCGTTCTCGCATCGTTGGTGATCCATCGGCAACATTCTCGCGATCTGAATTCGAAATGCAGATTGAGTATCTCCAGCGCACCCCGCAAATCCGGGATGTGCTCCTTTCTGGAGGCGATCCTCTGGTGCTGGCCCCCAAGATCCTGGAAGAGATACTCACCCGTTTGAGAGAGATCCCGCACCTGGAGATCCTCCGCATCGGTTCGCGCGTTCCAGTGTTCTTGCCCATGCGAATTACGGAGGAGCTCACGGATATCCTCCAGAAATTCCACCCCATGTGGCTCAACATTCACGTCAACCATTCCAATGAGATAACCGCCGAACTTGCGGAAGCCTGCGATCGTTTGACCAGGGCGGGGATTCCTCTCGGCAACCAAGCCGTGCTCCTGGCAGGTGTGAACGATAATGTTCACATTCAACGACAGCTGGTACATGATCTGGTTCGCATGCGAGTTCGTCCATATTACCTTTACCAATGCGACCTGGTGGAAGGAGCGGGACATTTCCGCACGCCGGTTGCCAAGGGTATTGAAATTATTGAGGGCTTGCGCGGCCATACCTCCGGATATGCAGTACCGGTCTTCATTGTTGATGCACCTGGTGGTGGCGGAAAGATTCCGGTTGGACCGAACTATCAGATCAGCATGTCGGACCACAAAATCATCTTGCGAAATTTCGAAGGCTTTATTACCACCTATGAAGAACCCACCAATTACAAGCCAGAGGATGCAGCCAAACCAGGCTTGAAGCGCCCCGAACCCGGGCAATCAGGCATTAGCGGCTTACTAGATGGCGACCATCTGTTCATCAAGCCAGAGAACTTCGACGAGGTTCACGACAGAGGTGGCACACAGCACCGCCTTAAGGATGCTAGTAAATGGGTGCCTCTGGGTATCGGCAGCGGTGATGAGCAGGAGGAGGATCGCGAACAAGATTAATCTCAATCGATTTCATTAAAAGTTGAAACGCTTCGAAATCCCACCATCGCTGTTGGTGGGATTAGTATTTACGATATGAGAACGGTGAGGCATTATTAATATCATATTAGAAGGGATAATAGAAATTTGACACCATTTGTCAGGCTTTTCGCCGCGTGGTAGAATGCAGCTAGCGAAAATTATTCGCAGTTATCCTGGAGGTTGAGAAAGTTATGGAAAAGCAAGTTGCCACTTTT
>JBFFEL010000094.1:0-15796 GCA_041558875.1 Anaerolineales bacterium | reverse complement strand
TCAGCTACCACAATCAAACCCGGTTCTACCAAATTTTCAAAAAATTCTCGGAAACTACAATACTACATTCCTGAAATTGAGCTTGATGATTACGACCGTCTGGGATTAATCATCACCCGGACGGACAACCAAGAAATCTTTGAGGATTCAGGTGGCTATATAATCAAGCTGTACTGAATAAAACACGAATCGATGGTTTGCTAATTTGTTGATTAAATCAATATTATGCGATCCCCCCACCATCGACGACCAGTGCTGTACCCGTAACAAAACTCGCTGCCTCGCTGGCCAGGAACAACACTGCCTGGGCCACCTCAATGGGTTCGCCAAAACGCCCCAATGGACGCTCTGCTGCTTCTTCCAAAAAAAGCGCTTCATCCTGGCTTAATTGCCTGGCCTCGTCACGCAGCATGGGCGTGTTTATATCACCCGGGCAGACGCAGTTAACGCGTATGTTCTGCGGTCCGTGGTCAATGGCCATCGCCCGGGTCATATTCACCACTGCCGCCTTGGCCGCGCAATACGAGACCGCCTTCCCGCCGCCCTTCAACCCCCAACCCGACCCTGAATTGATTATTGCCCCACCCCCAGCATGGGCCATTACCGGCACGGCAAATTTGCTCATCAAGAAGACAGATTTCACGTTAACCCCCATCACCAAATCCCACTCAGTCTCGCTTGTTTCAAGGATATCAGCCCTTCTTATCGCACCAGCGTTATTGAAAAGGATATCCAAACCGCCCAGCTCTTCGACCGCGGTTTTCACGACCTCCCGGCAGTCCTCAGCGATGGTGACATCACATCGTTTAAAAATTACCTTTCCACCTTTTCCGCTTAATACCTGGGCTATCTTCTCACCCTCTTCATTATTGATGTCAGCTATCACCACCGCTGCGCCTTCTTCTGTAAACAATTCCACGGTCGCCCGCCCAATTCCAGAAGCACCCCCAGTGATAATAGCCGCTTTGCCAGCTAACTGTCCCATAAGCGCTCCTTGTCACCCAATTCTGTAGACCGCACGCTCGTTGTAACCCGTGATAATCGAAACATGACCCTTCAGCGCAGCATCCAATTCACCATCTCCAGTATCAACCAGCAGTGGGTTTCCCCCGAATGAGTTCAACTTGTCTGTTGTGCAGATCACCCAAATATTATCGATCCCGACTTGCCTGATCACCCTGGGGCTGATTGGCTGGTTGCCGCGCCCAAACAGAAAACCCTGGCCTCCGATTGGCGTCAGGATGAGTACCGTTTGTTGATCCCTGGTTGACTCCAGCAGCTGCTGCTCATTTACGTCCAGGGCGATCACTTCCCTCTTTGTGATCAGATCAACACCCACCAGCGTTTTCTCGAAGCCCAAGCGCTTTGCCACCGCTCTGGTCGTTGTACCTGGACCCAGGACATATTTCCAATCCTCTTTCATCCCTTCAACGACGTCCCAGGCAATTGCCTCCATCTGGGCTGCTTCGGAGGTTGGTGTCGGCGCTTTGCTGCCCTGCACCAGGTGGCGGTGTTGAGGGACCATCAAGTAGCCGTACAGACGGGTAGATATTGTCCCTCTGCGGTAAGCCTCCTCATCCAGGTCTACCACCTCCGCTTCACGCAGCCTCATGTCACCTTTCTTGAGAAATAGAGCCGCCAATTCACCGGCAGATCGCGGGTGGGTGGCAAAGGCTGCTGAGTGGATCTTTACCCCGGCCGGAATTCCGATCACAGCCAACCGGTCTTCAACCCCCCGGTAAACATCTCGCGCCGTCCCATCACCCCCTGCAAAAAGCAGCAGATCGACTTGTGATTCAAGCATAGTTCGAGCTGCCCGGCAGGTGTCCTCCCCCGTGGTTTTCCCGATCGATATTTCTCCAATTATTTGCGGTGAATACCCCAACTCCTCGGCAACCTCCGCGCCCATCTCACCGGGTGGGGTGATGATCTCTACCTCTCGAAGTTCAGTGCCTATCGCCTCGAGTGCATGCTTCGCCCGTTTTCCAGCTTGCGGTTCTGCACCCAGCGCAAATGCCTTCTGCTGGATCTCAGCCCCATCACTCCCCTTCAAACCAACCCGACCGCCAATTCCAGCCAATGGATTGATGATTAATCCCAACCGTTTGTGATCGCCTGGCTGCTTCGGAATGGGTGACCACATATTCAGTCTTGTTCTTGCCTTGTTTTGCGTAAATAAGCCCGCCAGGTCACTGCCCAGGTACTCGGATCATCAAATACTTCATGGTTCGTTTTGTGGACTGTGCTGTTGTGCGGGGCAGATTTAATCACCTCTGGATTTGAACGAGCCTCATCGGCGATGTGTTTGAGGATATTCGCATACTCGTCCAGGTCAGCCTTGGAATACGATTCGGTCGGCTCCAGAGTCATCGGTTCGGGCACGACGAACGGGTGATGGCTGGTCCAATAGTGCGTCCCATAATCCGCCACTCTCAGCCCGATCTCTTCCGAATGGACACCGGTATCTTTGGAAAGCTCCTCCCAACTGTAGCGGACTTGTTCTATCCTTCGTTTTCCCTGGGCATAAGGCGCACTTGCTCCTTCTATCTCCAGGACTTTCTTCATTAAATAATTATTATTAAGCACCGCCACTTCAGATACCTCCCGCAAACCTTCCGCACCCAGGCTCATGATCCAGGCATAAGCCCGTAGGGCATTCTGCGGCACCCCGTAAAATGGGCCAATTTTACCTATCGAATCCGGTCGATCGAATTCCAGGTAGTACCTGCTGCCATCAAATTCCACGGTCGGCACTGGCAGAAACGGAGCCAGCTCATTTGTCACGCCGCTTGCGCCTGCCGCTGGGCCTCCACATCCATGCGGGGTGGAGAAGGTTTTGTGCAGGTTGAAGTGGCACAAGTCGAATCCAGCCTCTTTCGCCCGTGTTATGCCCAAGATGCCGTTCGCATTCGCCTGGTCGTATGAACACAAGCCACCTGCATCGTGCACAATATTAACAAATTCTTCGATCCTTGGGTTGAAGATGCCGGTATCCTCTGGATTGGTGATCAGCAGCGCCGCGGTTCGCTCAGATACTGCTGCCTTCAGGGCACCCAGATCTGGATATCCATCCTCATCCGGATAAAGGGTGATCACCTTATAACCGGCAGTTTTGGCACAGGCAGCGTTTGATGGATGCGAGAAAATCGTGGTGATCACTTCATCTCGTCGATCTGATTCGCCATTTTTCTCGTGGTAGGCACGGATCATGGACACATTCGCATAAATCGCTGCCGATCCAGCCCCAGGTTGGAGCGTGAATCGGTCTAAGCCAGAAATCTCTTTCAGGAATTGTTCCAGCTTATACATCACCTCTAATATCCCCTGGATAGTAGATTCTTCCTGCAGAGGGTGCAGTTCCGTCATTTTTTGCGATCGCACGAGCTGTTCGTTCACCTTTGGACTGTACTTCATAGTACAGGTGCCTTGGCCGATGTCGGTATTGAGATCGACCCCCAAATTCTCTTGGGATAAACGGACGTAGTGCCGCAAAACATGCAGTTGAGACATTTCCGGAAGCTTGGGAGGGACTCTTCTGCGCAAGCCCTCTGGTAGCTCATCAACGACATTTCCAACTTCCTCTTGGATGCTGCTTTCAACTTCAGGCACCAGTACCCCTCTTTGTCCTCGCTGGCTGAGCTCGAAGATTACCGGTTCATCCCACCTCGCCTGGTGAAAACGTCGTAAGGTTGGTTTCTTTCCAATTTTCAAGCTCATTGGGTCACCTCCACCAAAGATTTCACCAGTCGATCGATATCTGCCTGGCTGTGGATTTCCGTAACTGAGAACAAGGCGCTTTCTCCTAGCTCAGGGAATTCTCGGCTGATATCTTTGCCACCAAAAATATCTTGATCTAATAAAGCTTTATTTATAGAGGCAGCAGTCATTCCGGTACCATCAAAGTTGACCACCATTTCTTTGAAGTGGTGGGCGTTAGGAAACAAAATTTGGATCCCATCCACCTCAGCGATCTTCTTCATCGCATAGCTTGTTCGTTGTAAGATCGCCTCGCCGATTTCCACCATTCCCTGAGGTCCCATCAAAGCCAGGTAAACACCAGCTGTGATCCCCCACAATGCTGAAGCAGTACCAACCCACTCCTTGCCCTCCTCTCGCAGGGCAAAAGAAGTTCTTTCATATGCCACATCCCCAAACCCATACTCACCTTCGACGATTGTCGGTGCAACGCCAAACAATCGCGAGGGATACTCCATCACGAATGATTCTTCATCACGGGTTGCAATGAAACCGGCCTGACCCCCTCCGAACTGCATGTGCATTCCCAGTGGCTGAATATCACCGCACACGATATCTGCCCCATATTCAGCTGGTGGATTGATGATCCCCAGGGAGATTGGATCAACACTCACCACGCTTAAGGCACCCTGCGAATGGGCCAGGTCGACGATCTTGCCAGCATTCGGATCCAGGCAGCCAAAATATGAAGGATTTTCAAAATAAACTGCTGCGAATCCTGGAGACAGCTTCTCCTGGAAAGCATCCAGGTCCATCAAGCCCGAACTTCGATCGTAATCAACCAGCTCAATGCGGATATCGGGTTTGAGATAATCCCTGATCTTGGATAATTTATCCGGATTGATCACCCCGAAGATCAAGACCTGTTTTTTCCCGGTAATCCGGGACGCCATGCGTAAAGCCGTCGCGGCTGCCTGAAAACCATCATACGTTGGCACGTTGACCACGTCCATATTGAGCAGCTCGCCCATCATGCTCTGATATTCAAACAGCGCTTGAAACCGGCCGTGGTCATCGTAAGGTTCCCCAGCATAGGCGGTTAGAAATTCTCCCCGGGAATTAATCTCATCACAAACTGCAGGGACCTGGTGCTGCCAGCAGCCTGCACCGAGAAAATTGAGATTCTCCCTCGCCGTTCGGTTATTAGCCAGCAATCCTTCTATATGTCGAACCAGGTCATACTCCGATAGCAGCGGTTCCGGTAGGTTCAGATCTCTATGCAAACGCAAATCATCGGGAATGTCCGTATAAAACTCCTCAATACTTGAAGCGCCCACCGCTTGAAGCATTTCTTTCTTCACTTCTGGTTCCGAATTTGGTATGTAAGGATGGACAATCCGCCTTTCTTCATTCATACACGTTACCTCCATTCAAGTTGGTTTCGATGTTAATTGTTCGGGATGATCGAAAGAGATGGATCAACTGTTTAAATCTTTTCCAAGAAACTTAATCATAGAAAAGCTCATATCATCTATGATGAATATATATATATATTTTACTTCCCAGAAATTGGTTTTACTCAGTAATTGCTAACCAAATTCCCCCGGCGGATAAAATCTCATCCTTTCTGCAGTCTGGCCTCGTACCACAGGTATTTGATTCGGGACACTTATGTCTTCTATTCAGTTAACCCGTTGTCACCAAACATGGTTATGAGCAATTTACCCCCGCCTAATTTTTCCTGTTATGTATTTGCCCGTTTGTTTTTCAATTTATTATCAGTAAATTCTACGCTCAATACCGCAGCTGCGGAAACTAGTTCCAATCATTCTCTGAATTTGATCCTTTGGTTCTTTGTTCATCAACGAGGTTGTCCTTGATGGCGGATTAGAGGAAATAGTAATCACAAATTTACCATTCCAGATCTGAACCGATTAGTTGTCAGGTTACAATCGGCTGTAAACAATGATCTGCCAGAAACCGGCGATCTGGTGGTATTGCTTTACCAGTCCCTGTTCCTTAAGAATTTTTTCCACTTGTTCCGTGCTGTGAATAAAAATTCTGAATGGGGAACCTGATAATGTGATGAAAAAATTAACCACCGGCAGCAGCATGCGGAATAACCACAGATCGCGTGGGAAAACTAAACCGTACCGCTTTCGAGCTTTCATCGCAGATAATTTCACCAGTGCCTTTAAGTTATCATAGCAGCAAACCACCCGGTCTAAGGTGACAATATCTGCTTGTGGTACCTCCTCTGCAAGATCAACAAAATCCCCATGCAAAAACGTTATCCGATCCTCAAGATCGCGCCGGCTGGCTTCTTCTCGAGCAGCTTTCACATACGCCGAGGAAGCGTCAACTGACGTCGCGTTTACTACCCCATCTTCTAAAAGTGTGTGTTGAATACCACCCACTCCACCACCAATATCAAGCAAGGTCATGCCCTCTATACCATTACGAGAAACTGCAGCGATCAACTGGCGCGTTGTCTTTTCTATCCCCTCTTTCCGGTAGCGCATCAACTGTTTATTAACGCGGTTGGCATTGAATTCCCGTTCAATTCCCTGGCACTGGCTTCAAGTCATCATAAATCCCATAATGAATAATAAGGAGTTTTCCAGTCTAAATTATAAACTTTTCTCTTCCCTCGTCAATGGTACAGCCCTCCAACAAACTTAAATAACCCCTGAAATCACCCAAACGAATTACAGTTATAATAATCAGGTTTATCCTTCTAGGATCCATTCTCCCAATTCACTGCCAACATTTCAGCTCAGTTTCCTTTTCCCCTGAGTTGATGGGGAGAAGGATAAAAGCTTTACTTATGACCGATAATCGACGCAATCTCATTATCCTGTTCTTCACGATGGTCGTGGTAATGATGGGTTTCGGGATGGTGATCCCCATCCTGCCCTTCTTTATCATTGAATTTGGAGCTGGCGGAAGTGCCATGGGTTTACTCATGGCCTCCTATGCCATCATGCAGTTCATCTTTTCCCCAATTTGGGGTACCGTCTCTGATCGGATTGGTCGGAAACCGGTTTTGATGATTGGCGTGTTGGGATTTGGTTTGACCCAGTTGCTTTTCGGTTTCTCCTCTGCTTTGTGGATGCTGCTTGCCTCTCGCCTCCTGGCAGGCATTCTCTCCTCAGCTACATTGCCAACCGCGATGGCCTACATCGGTGACAGTACCAGCGAGAGAGATCGTGGGGGTGGAATGGGCATTATCGGGGCTGCAATGGGCGTTGGCATGGTACTCGGTCCAGGTATTGCCGGGTGGATGGCCGCATATTCTCTATCCCTGCCCTTCTTCTTCGCAGCCGGATTATCCCTCGTGTCCTTGATTCTCATTTTCCTTTTGCTGCCAGAATCGCTGCCTCCAGAAAAACGCGAATCGGAAGGCGGGAAAATTCAAGGGCCTAAGCTCAAAGAACTGTGGCAAGCCCTTTTTACCCCTATCGGCTTGCTGTTGTTCATGTCTTTCCTGGTCAGTTTTGGATTAACCAACTTTGAGATTATCTTCGGTCTCTACGCGGTTGAAACGCATGGCTATGGCCCGCAACAAGTAGGGGGATTGTTGACTTTCATCGGCATTATTTCAGCTATCGTCCAAGGCGGGCTTACAGGGCCATTCACCAGGCGCTGGGGTGAGGCAACTATTATCAAAGCCTCCTTATTGGGCAGCGCGCTTGGGTTCGCCTTGATGGTCATGGCCCAATCGCTCCTCGCTGTTCTTCTGACCATGGGTTTCTTCATTATCAGCAATGCCATGCTGCGTCCCGCGGTTTCCGCGCTGATTTCACGTCGTGCCATGATTGGTCAAGGTGTCGCCATGGGGCTTAACAACTCTTTTATGAGTTTAGGTCGCAGTGTTGGACCACTATGGGCTGGATTCGCTTACGATTTCAACAGCACTTACCCATATTGGTCTGGTGCGCTGATCATGTTAGTAGGTTTCATCATCAGCATGAGACGGTTAAAACCAGATCCTGCCCAAGGTCCAATCGAGCAAGAGATTGCCCCAATCCACGAGTAATAAATCCAAATCCATCCCAATATGTTCTCGTCAGAGGATAGTTGACATCCTATCATAAAGAATAGTTATCCGAATACTGGTATCATGAAGAAACTATGACTGACCAGCCGGAAATTCGTGTAATCGTTGTTGATGACCACGATATGGTACGCCGCGGGTTGGCAGCCTACCTAAAAACGCATCCTGATATCACGCTTGTGGGTGAAGCAGGGGATGGTCAGGAGGCATTGGAATTGTGCCGGCAGGTTAACCCTGATGTCGTGTTGATGGATTTAATGATGCCTGGTATGGGTGGCATTGAGGCTATCAGGCAAATTCGGGGTCAATATCCGCATATCCAGGTAATCGCCCTAACTAGCTTCCAAGAAAAACAATTGGTTGAAGGGGCATTCCAGGCGGGAGCGATTAGCTATCTCCTTAAAAAGGTTACTGGAGATGACCTCGCCGCATCCATTCGATCGGCGCACACTGGGCAAAGCACCCTCTCACCAGAGGTGACCAAAGAAATCATCAAACCAGATTCTCAACCTCGAATTGGTGATGATTTAACCCCCAGGGAGCGTGAAGTGCTTGCATTGATGGTGGAGGGTTTAACCAATCCAGAAATAGCAGACCGGTTGACCATCAGCCGAGCAACTGCAACTTCGCATGTCAGCCACATCCTTCACAAATTAGGAGTATCGAATCGAGCTGAGGCAATTGTGTTGGCAGTTCGCAGTAACATAATCCCTTAAACCATCAAAAATCATACAGGTGAATGATATAAAAATTCTCCAGTAGGCCGATGCGACTGGAGAATTTGTCATGTATGCTCTACTATAGAACAATCTTTATTTGTAATCATATCCCCATTTAGTAAGAGCCGGTGGTTCTGGGGTTCCACTGGCTCTTATTAGTCATTAAATGGCTGGTTACTGATTATCAGGTTCTTGCTTAGTCACACGAATTATGCACAAACTTGGATAAATATTCTTGAAGCTATTCCTCCCGGTAATCATTGATCTTCATCAAGTCAAATTTATCGAATTTAAATGTGAAACTGCCCACATCGCTGATATAGTCCAAATATTTTGGGAAAGCCCGGTTGAATCGCGTTCTGGCTTTATCCCATTCTCTGGGATCTTGTTGGCGCTCAGCCAGCCCGGTGGCTTTCTTGCAGAACCATTTTTGTAGGTAGCGGAAATATTTCTTTTCTTCCTCTTTATTAGGTTGTGGATCTGCCAGGATAAACAATAGATATCTCTCAGCGAAGGGCTTATACTCATCATTTTCCTGGTACTCATCGGCAAACAAATCCCGAATTTTTTTTCTCACCTCTAAATATTGGGATTTGCTCGATGAGTAGATAAATTCATCCACTTCGCCGGTGTTTTCATCGATAATAGTAATTTTTGTTCTATAAACCCCTTTGCCAAATGAATTCTGCTGGTTTATATTTCTCGAACTCTCATACATTATCCTATCCCTTTCTCCTCCTTTGCCCGAATGAATGGCCACAATTACTTCATTATAATTCAACCCAAATCGGTCGATCAAAGATTCCTTTTTTATTTTGTTAGATTCTTCTAGATTGTTGCCCTTTTAGTATACCCTGATGGGGATTCATTCAAGTGAATAACGAAGGGAATGTCGAATAAATTCATTTTAGTCTATATAATACTTAACATGAAATCTTCCATGAAGTGTGATCACAATGAGATCACCACATTCTACTAGCATTCTAATTTATACTAGTACTCATCCAAAAGGGATTTGATGTGTAGTCTAGCCTCTTGTGGGCGTTATTGTGAGAGTGAAAACGGGCACAAGATCCTACGCTATACCACTCAAAATCAAAGTGTTCAAGTACTAGGAAATTGTACAAGAATAGCATTCTGACCACGAAAATAATCCTGACCTCCAGGATAAAATGATAAAATCCATTAAAGTTCACAACGGATTATAAAGGGGGTCGCAAAATGCCCTCAATTTGCACGTCTTCAATATCTTTCAAGGGGTTGTGACATGAGTAATCTCGTCTTGGGTCCCATAATCGGAGGTCTTTCAGCAAACAGTGCCCATTTATGGGGGCGTAGCGATGGTGAGAGCGAACTCCATGCCTGGTTGGGCAGGCAATCCGATCTTTCGGATGCTGTCTTAGCAGCTAAATCCCTGCCTCTCACCCATGAGAATGGATTTTGTGGGGTCGCTCCCTTGGGAGACCTGTCACCCTATACTAAATATCATTACAAGCTCAGCTCAGACGATACACCACCCGACCCTTCTCAAGATCCTTATCCATCGTTCACCACCTTTCCCGAAGTGGGCGAAGCAAAGCCTTTTATCTTTGCATTTGGTTCCTGCTTCCTGCCGCCGGATGCGGAATCTGGTGTAATTTTCAAGCGGATTGCAGAACATTGCCAGCGTGAAGACATCCATTTCTGGATGCTGATCGGTGACCAGATTTATGCTGATGATGCTGAACACAACGGCATTGATAAGATCGCCGTATCTAAGAAAGATTATCGCGCTGTCTACCATTATGCCTGGTCACGTCAAGTAATTCAGGATTTGTTGGCGAATTTGCCTGCATTCATGATGATGGACGATCACGATATTGAAGACGACTGGTGTTGGGTAGATACCGATCGCCTGACAGCGACCATTCCCTGGTGGAATCGTCTCATTCGCCGGCTGAAGGGTGTACCTTTGGAGGAACGACAATTTCCCCGCCAACGAGTCCTGGATGCTCTACAAGCATACTGGGAAAATCAGGCCATGCATGGGCCACCCTTGGTAAACCCGCCTCCACTCGATAGCGCAGGCAGCTATGATTTCTCCTCGCCGCACACTGGTGGTTTGGATTACCGATTTGAGTACGGTGCCGCGGCTTTTTACGTGTTGGACACCCGCACTCAACGGGTAAAGAATCCCCAGCAAAGGATCATGCTATCGGACTTCCAGTGGGAATCACTGGAGGATTGGTTAGTTGAAGTAAAAGATTCTTTCCCGGTGAAGTTTATCGTTTCTTCTGGCGCGATTCTTTATCGCTTCTTCCTGGATTTTCCCGCCGATCGGTGGTCCGGATTTTCTCAGGACCGAGATCGTTTGCTTGATTTATTGTATACCCATGACATCGAAGATGTATATATTCTTACCGGAGATTTGCATGCTGCCCATGCTCAACTTGCAGAGTACACCGGACCTGGCGGAGATAAACATCGAATCTGGGAATTTTGCTCAACACCCTTCCAACAGAAGCCGAACCACACGTCAGGCTTCCTTTACAATCCTTTCACCTTTTGGAAATTGGATAAGCTCAAAAAAGAATTTCGAGTCGCCGAAAATAATTACGGGATTGTTCGGGTTGATTTTTCTTCGAGCGGGGAACCGCAAGTACAATTTGAAGTTTATGATGAATCCGGACAGATAATCGGAAAAGCAGGTAGTTGAACAACTGACTTACTTTACCTCAATTCTGTCGGTCAAAATCATCGGTTTGTGAAAGCGCTTTCCTATCCATTGGGTTTTCAATCATCGTCAGTGGAAAATCCTTCCCCAGTATCAATGTTCTGTTGCCCAATCACATCTCCCCCAATTTCAATCACATTTCCCTGACCGAAATTCACCCCACCGGTTTGCGTGATCACCTGGAACATCCGCTGGCTTCTTGCAGTTGAAACTACCCGCACCGCAGTCTCTTCTGGTGGTTCGATCTCACCTTCAGCGAGTCCCAGGTTCGTCTCCACTGCTCCGCGATATAGTGATACTGCAAACGGTCCCACTCCTTTCAGCACGGTCAGCTCCGGCTCCTGCAATTTGTTGTAGGTCGCGGATACATTTTCCTTGACCTCTTCATATGTCGCCGTATACAGGTCGAATGCGCTGACAAATCCCCCGCGTGAGATGACACCTTTTCCCCGCAAACCGTCCACCACCGCTTGGGTAAATATGGAGGTCTCACCTTTACCAATGTACGAGAGCTGTTCTTCTTTGCATGCAGTGATTATGATCCGCCCGCTGCCGGTTGAGAGCAAGGCATCTTTAGTTGAGTCTGGCAAAATCCTGGACCTTAATTCCTTGTCAACTCCCAAAGTTGGTGAAATTTCGCCTGAGTGACAGGCATTGAAGATTACCAGCACCCGTTCAGCAGGTATTTTCTGCAAGGTGTCAACAAGAGCGGCCTGGCTCACCCCAGTCCCAGCCTGTACCTTATTCTTGCTTATCCGGGCATCATAACTGACCAGGTAATATTCGCCATCCGTGCCGTAATCCCCATGCCCGCAGTAGAAAATCGTGACCGTATCTTCGGGATTGACCTTATTCGCCAGTTCTCCCAATCCTTTCAGGATACCTTCCCTGGTCGCTGAACTATCATGCAGTACCTCAACCTGAGTAGAGAGGTACCCGCAGTAGTCTTCATCCGTAAGTACAGCCGCGAGTTCCTTGGCATCCCTTACGCTAACAGGAACGTCCAGTTGTGGAGCATAGGTGTGGCTGCCAACTCCGATCAGTAATGCATATCCATTCTCGAATGACATGGGTCACCTCCGATAAAAATCAGCCTCTATCCGAAAATGAGGTCAGATCCAATCTTCAGACCAAATGATGTTCGATGTAAGGAGGATAGTTGGATAAATGACGTCAGTGAATTTGTTGAGCTGTCAGGAGGAAGATTTTTCAATATTATGTTTCAACTACTTAGTATTGTCAAATCCCAGAGTTTTCCAATTTACGAAAGATTCTAAAATCCTCTATGTCTACAGGAAAAAATATTTTGATCGAAATAAAATATCCCTACTTCTCAAAGTCTTCCTCGAGCTGTCCATGAAACTTTTTCGATCATGTCCAGATTCTCCCAGCAAACAGTCTTCTTATCATCGAATATCGCTCAACAATCATATACCTACCCAACCAATAAACAATCCCACAAATTCCAAGGCTGACCATGAGCCATGAATTGAAACAATGGCGTTGTTAAGAATAGGTACAGTATCAAATCAAGGGGTACGGAATACTTCCCTCGCGAGAAATGAAGGTGTCTTATTCCGGAATAAAATCAAGCGAGGCAGAGTTAATGCAGTAGCGCAAACCAGTTTTCTGTCTTGGACCATCTTCGAAGAGGTGACCTAGGTGCCCATCACAACGAGCACAAATGATCTCAACGCGATGCATGCCGAAGCTGTTGTCGTCGCGCAGCTCGACATTTCCCTCACTGATCACATCCCAGAAGCTCGGCCAGCCGGACCCAGAGTGGAACTTCGTATCCGAGGAGAAGAGCTGGTTGCCGCATGCCGCGCAGACATAGAAGCCATTTTCTTCGGTATCCACATATTCTCCGGTAAACGGCCGCTCGGTTCCCGCTTCGCGCAGGATATGGTATTGGTGTTCGGAGAGATGTTCGCGCCATTCATGCTCAGTTTTTTTGACCTTATCCATCATACCTCCCGTTCGCGGGACATGACTGTGCCCAGCAGGGAATCAAGTATGCGCGCCCGGTATTCGATCGCCGTGATGACGTTCTGCTGGTGGAGTTCGAAGAGGGTCAGGTCGACTTCTAAAGCATCTCCCTGCCCGGCGCGCATGGGGAACACGGTCTCGCTATCTGAATCGAGCTTGATGATTGTCCGCGCCACGGGTTTAGCCAAGTCAAAATCCAATTCCGAATCCGAGTCGATCTCGATGTACTTGGTGATGACCTCCATTTCGGCTGCATCTTCGACATATTTGGCCACGTTTGCAGCTGCGTTTCTGAGAGAAGAGGTGAAATCGTTTGCCATGAATAAACTCCTTATTTTGATATTGGAAAACTTTTACATCATCATCATCCACGGCGATTGAGCCGCCGCAAAAGGAAACAGTTTCCGATCATTCTCCTATATTGGAACCTTGGTGATCTCCTTGTATCTTTTCACATCCGTCATGATCTGCTTGACATATTTCCAGACCAACGGCAGTGCAAGCAGTTGGCCACCAGGAGTGGCAAGTAAGACCGATAGTTTAAGTGCACTCTGTGCAGTTATTGTGACCGCGTGCAGGGCAATGTTGCAGGTGGATAGTGCCTGTCCCAGGGAGCGCTTGTGCAGCTGGTAGATCTCTTCCTTCAAACCAGTTGCCCAGCTGGTATCCATATCACCGGTCCAGCTGACGATTGACCGGGCGAGAAGCTCTCCACCGATCTCTGTCTCGACCCACGCGTAGTGGGCAACCATACGCAGCAAGCGGGACATATCCTCATTGAACTGGATGAATGCTGCCTCAATTTTTGATGTACGCTCATCCTCAACTGCGAAACTAATCCCCATGGTGGGGCTATTGATCGTTTGGACCATGTCCAGCAGCTCAAAATCTGGTTCCGCTAGAGTTTCCGCACCGGGAGCCTCAAACGAGATATCAGTCGTGCCCGCCAGTTGGGCCTGGCGGACCAGGGCATCAATTCGCTCCGGGGTGGTGTTCAGCGCGGCGAGTGCATCGCCTAACTCGCCTTCCTGCTCAGTGAGCTGAGTGTTGGCTTGATCAAGGTCGGCTGGCAGATCGGTGCGCCAGACCGGGATCTCATCCGCGGTTTCTACGCCAAACGATATCCCCGGGGTTTTCTCAGCCGCCTCAAACTGCCAGGATCCGAAGACAGCTGGAATAGGTGCGCTCTCGTTACTCATATTGCTTGTGTAAGTTTTTTGGGTGTTCATCCAGGTTCATGATTCCACAGAGGACTTATTGAACCAAGTTGCAGGCTCAAGGTTTCAACAGGCTTGACAATCCGGAAACCGCAGAAACGGCAGTCTTGACCAGCTCTGCACGGCTGGCCTGGGCTTGTTGGAGCATCTCCAGGTGAATTTTCCACAAATCTGTGTCCACTTCACCATCCGTTTCAGGTATCACGACCATGGTGTCGCCGTCGATTTTTACCCGCGTCAAGGCGCGCAGTTTAGTATTGGTGAATTCGCCGTCTTCATATTTAACGCTTTCAATGTCATCACTGACGTAAGTAGAGACCTCCAGGCTGGCGGCATCATCGAGCGCTTTACCGAGAAAATCCGAAAGCTTCGAAACCATTGATTGTAGACCATCACCCAAACTTGCGCCGGCTTTGCGGAAAGTATCCCCAAGGCCATAATCGACATAGACAGGAGCGACCGCTTGTGGAGTGGGTACCGCAGCCGGGATCGGTTGGGGAGTGACAGGCTCAGCTGGTTCAAGTTGTTCCCCCTGAGGACCTGAGACCGGAGGTGTGCTGAGCAGTTCATATATTTTCGTGCGCTCACTTTCTGAGCTTGGTTCGTCTGCAGCGGCCAGCCGAACAGCGGGGTCACCGATGATCATGTAATTGCGGGCATCTTTGTTGGCCGTCCACAAGCCTGCCAGTTTAACTTCGTTCTGGGTGGCTTCGTCAGTCTCATCGATCTCTGTGGTCAGGTCGGTGGAGAGTTCTGCATATCGCGAATTGAAGAACTCCAACGCCGAGCCGATCGGGTGACCCTCGGTGAGCCTTTTCATCGTGCTTTCGAAGGTGACCAGGTCTTGGCCAACCCCTTCCCACATGAAAGAATACCCCCAGGCCCGTTCCACGTGCCCGACGACCGCCAGTGCGCCACCCTTGGGATGCGAGATCATTTTTTGAGGCAGCCTTGACAGGAAAGCAGATGGGGCGATCTCCTTCGGCTCCACGAAAGCGCGGCGATGAAAATCATCCATGTGAGGCGTCCCGGCTCCGTAACAGGCGAAGAAGAAAGCCAGCATGCCGAACAGGTTGGCATCCGCAGCAAGGTTATCCGCGGAATAGTAAAATTCTTCAGGGATCGGACCCCTGTGCCCTTTGGGACCAGGCCAATCCTGGCAGAGCAGGGCGCCTTGGTGGGGGTATTGCTTGCTGTCCCCGTTAGGAAAGACCATGCCATGCGAGGCTGTGAAGAGCAGGGCTGGCGCTTGCGAGGCATGCAGGAGCTGGTGAAGATCAGCCTGGTGCGCCTGATCCTTAATGCTGGTCTTCACCTGCCAATCCGGCTGGTCCTCTTTTAGAAATTTCGCCAGTGGATTGACCAGCTCGGAAGCGCTCAGTTGGGTGGCTGGATCATCTTCATT
>JBFFEL010000093.1:0-15979 GCA_041558875.1 Anaerolineales bacterium | reverse complement strand
CCCCTTCTCATAATTTTGATCTGGCATTATAGTTTGGGGCGCAAGAGCAAACCACATTCTTGGAGAAGATCAAGATGAAATATCGGCGCTTTGGACGTATAGGTTGGGAGGTAAGCGAAATCGGTTATGGCATGTGGGGAATGGCCGGTTGGACTGGTTCAGACGACGGTCAATCTTTGGGATCATTACAAAAAGCGGTCGATCTGGGTTGTAATTTTTTTGATACAGCCTGGGCATATGGTGACGGGCACAGTGAAAGTTTGCTCAACCAAATCATCCATCGTAATCCTGGAAAACGGCTTTACGCGGCCACAAAAATCCCCCCCAAGAACAGGCGCTGGCCAAGTCAGAGAGGATTTACCTTGGATGATTGCTATCCACCCGATTATATTGAAGAGTATGTCCAGCGAAGCCTGGGAAACATCGGTGTTGAAACGATCGATTTGATTCAATTCCACACCTGGGAGGATAGCTGGTTGGAAGATGATCGTTGGGCGAAGAAGATGGCGGAATTACGCCAGGCAGGAAAAATCCAGGCAGTCGGTATCAGTATCAATCGGTGGGAACCCTGGAATGGCGTCAAAACAGTGCGCAGCGGTCTCATCGATGCTGTGCAGGTGATCTACAACATCTTCGATCAAAATCCGGAAGATGAGCTGTTCCCGACGTGCAGGGAAATGGACGTAGCTGTTATCGCCCGGGTGCCATTTGACGAAGGCACGCTTACTGGGACATTGACGTTGGATAGCAAGTGGCCACAGGGAGATTGGCGCAACACCTATTTCGTTACTGAAAATCTTCGATCAAGCATTGAACATGCTGAGCGGCTAAAACCGGTTATCCCCCCTGGAATGACCATGCCAGAAATGGCATTACGCTTCATTCTGAACAACCCAGATGTGAGCACAATCATCCCCGGAATGCGCAAGCTTGCCCACGTAGAAAATAACCTCGCGGCCAGTGATGCCGGCCCACTTCCTCAGGAATTACATTCCCAGCTTAGAGATCATCGTTGGGATCGCACTCCAACCGAGTGGTCCCAATAATTGGGTCGAACCACATTAAAGGGATATGTGCTTCAGGTTATCTGATCAAGTTCGATCAATTCGGCACTGCCCTGCGAAGCCAGGATCATGATGTGATCGATTGCCTGACGTGAAAAACCTATTTGTTGCAGCCAGGAATGCCAGCTCCCAGGTGGGATGCGCCCATCCGGAATACGGTTCTCCAAGTCTAAATTCTGGCGATATACTGCATTATCTGGAAAGATTTTGACCACCAGCCGGCAGGCGTTGCGCGGGTTGGGGCCAGTCAACGTCGCAAGCCGATCCTTGATCCTTTCCAGAGTTCTCTTATCCCTCGCATTCTCTCTATCTGTTCGACCCGCTGCTCCCATTCTGGCGGCAGTGAAGTCGAGTTCCACCGTCCAACCTACAATATAGGAGAGTACTTCCATATAATTGGTCGAATCGCCTATCCAGCGGCGTCCCAAGGCTGGGCGCAATCCACCGCTGGGCCAATAATGAGATTGATTGATTTCACGTTGAAGCAGGTGGGTCAGCTCGTGAGAGATCATCGCCAATGTCCCCGGTGATTTGACTTGTCCCTCCCCTCGCAGTTCCGTATCCAGGATGATTAAGCCACGCCAGGGAGCAACGCCGCTCCCCCCGGTATCCACAAACAATACCCGTAAACTGCGCCCGGCATATATTCGAGCCAGATCGGCTCCTACAGCTGATATCGATTGAATTCCCATTGCGTCGGATGACTCCGCCTGGATGGTACCCGCAAGCTTTCTCAGGCATGGGCTGATCGGGCCATCCTCAGGCCATCCTGGGGCCTGTTTTTTAAGCGACACACCTTTGCTTAGAAATTTTCGGATATCCATGGCAATCGCTCTATAGGGGTAAAACTACATCTTTGCCAGGAATTCGAGATAAATGATTGTAACTTAACTGCTTCACTGCTAAAATATGCCTTTGGTCCTCGCAAATGAAAATTGTCGATTAAAAATATTGCTGCAGAAACAAGTGAAACCTTATCTGAGGAATTAAGACCTTTGTAATTTTATCTCATCCCGGGCAAGATCGTTAAGGAAGTTCCCATTCGAAAGGAAGGGTACACGGCCCTCGCATAGACGGAGCAAGTTCTATACTAAAAAAACAATCGCTTTAATTCGAACAGAGATTAATCACATAGGATCTAATGCAAGTCAACAAGAGCCTCCCGGCAGTAAACCTGCCACGCAATGAATTTCTCTCCGGCATAAAAGCCGAGCTGCCTTTGATGATCGGGGTGATTCCATTCGGTATGATTTACGGTATTTTGGCGATAAGTGCCGGCTTGCCTCCCAGCACTGCCCAGGCGATGTCGGTGATCATCTTTGCAGGCTCTTCACAATTCATTTCAGCACAGCTTTTCGCGCTCAACGTTCCAGCCATCATCAACATTCTGACTGTAGGTGTGGTCAATCTACGCCATGGCCTGTACAGCGCATCCATCGCTCCTTACGTGCAGAAGCTGCCCAATCACTGGAAATGGGTGCTCGCCTACTTGCTCACTGATGAAGCCTATGCTGTCACTATCAATCATTATCAGCGTGTCGGTAACTCGCGGAATAAGCATTGGTTCTACCTGGGTTCTGGATTGACGTTGTGGACCACCTGGCAGTTCAGTACAACCGCAGGGATATTCCTGGGCACATCTATTCCGGCCAGCTGGTCGCTCGATTTCACATTAGCGTTGACCTTCATCGCCATTGTTGTGCCTGCATTAAAAGATCGTGCCAGTACTGGGGCTGCCGTATCAGCAGGTGTGACTGCTGTGATCCTGTTTAATTTGCCTTTGAAACTGGGTTTGCTTGCTGCCTCCCTGATCGGCATTATGGTTGGATTGGCTATTGAGAGGCGATCTTGATAACCTGGCTGACGATCATAATTGCCGGAGTACTGACCTATGCTACCAGGCTCTCATTTATCATCTTTTATGGCAAGATCAAGATGCCCGGAATAGTAGAGCAAACCCTTAAGTTCGTGCCGCCTGCAGTGCTGACAGCCATTTTCTTCCCAGAGCTGCTCTTAGATAATGGCCAGCTATACATTTCACCGGGAAACGCACGCCTCCTGTCAGGTATACTGGCGATCCTGGTCGCCTGGCGCACTAAAAATGTGACCTATACCATCGTCATCGGTATGCTGGCCTTGTGGATCTTCCAATTCCTGATTAATTGAATCCAAACCGGTCTTATAGCAGTGGTTTGAGAGTAATCCCATGAACAATAATCGCACCCCAATAACACCCTTACCCGAGCCAATGAATGGATCTGAGTCGGGGAGTTTCGCCCATTCAGCAGTCACAAAACGATTCATAAAAATACTCCAGCAGACTCTTGCTGAAAATGATTTTCCCCCACTAGTGAGACAAAATCTGGAAAAACTTAACAAAGAAATTCCCTTCGCAAACTTGAAAGAGATCCATGATCCAATGGCTCCAGACATTGAACAATGGAACCAGCATCTCCTACCGTATCTCAAGAAAAATTGGCTAGAGGTTCCCTGGTTCATCGTTGAAATGTATTTTTATCGCCGGATCATTGCCGCCATAAATTTTTACCAATCTGGGGACATGTACGGCTACGATCCATTTATCAAGGAAAAGCAGCAAGCCCTCGCATCCGCCACTAGATCGATCAACTACCTGGGGGATCTCCTGAAAGATACAATTCCATCTTCGGTTAAAGATTCAGATCGCGAGCTGTCCGATCTCCACCAGCTGCTGGTGCTCAACGTGTGGGGTAACCAGGCTGATTTAAGTATGTGGTCTGCCAGCGAAAATCGCCCGGATCACCAAGACACGGCTGATCAGCGCTCTCATCTCCTGGTGGACGACTCAGACCAGGTGGTAGCTTATCTCGTAAATAACGGGGTTCAGGTAAGGAGAGTCGATTTCATCCTCGATAACTATGGTCCCGAATTGGTCCACGATATCGGCCTGGCAGATTTCCTCTTGAGCACCGGTTTGGCTGCCACGGTTCGTTTTCACGCTAAACCCTATCCAACCTATGTCTCCGATGCGATGATTAAGGATATCCACGCAACCCTCGATCACCTGGATGGAAGCCCAAGAAATTCCGTCCGGGAGATGTCAGCTCGCATCCAGGAATACTTGAGAGAGAATCGGCTCGAATTAAAAGATGACTTCTTCTGGACTTCACCACTCTACTTCTGGGAAATGCCGGATGGAATTCGCCAGGAACTCAGCGAATCCGACCTCGTGGTGTCCAAAGGGGATGCAAATTACCGTCGCCTGTCAGGTGACCTGGATTGGCCGCCAACGACGCCATTCCAGGATGTGGTTCGCTACTTCCCCACAGCGCTATTAGCGCTGCGGGTGCTCAAAGCCGAATTAGCCCTGGGATTGAATTCCACCCTGGTGCAGGATTTGGATATCCAAGAACCTGACTGGAGATTTAACGGCAACTGGGCTGTGATCCAGTTCTTCAAAGGTTGATCTTAGTTCAAAATTCCCTTTTTCGCCTGATTTAGTCATATCATTGGCTTGTTGTATTTGCCTTCATCTGCTTGTAGATTGACCGATACATGGCAAATATCTGGTGGTATCTTGCCTCATTGATTAAATCAGGATCGATCTCAGGCTCATATTTCGCCCACCGTTGGGATGTTTCCAAAATATCGAATAACCCGATTCCCACACCAGCCATCAGCGCAGCACCCAATGCTGATTGCTCCCCAATTCGCAGTCTTACAACTGGTAGACCAAAAATATCTGCCACCATCTGACTCCAAAGTTGACTCCGTCCTCCCCCTCCGGAAAGGATAATCCGCTCCGGATGGATATGCGCTTCAACCATCACTTGATAAGCGTCATAAAGGGAGAAAATCACACCTTCCATAACTGATCTGACCAGCTCTTTCTTGCCGTGGCGGGTGGTCAAGCCAATAAACATGCCTCGCGCCTGCGGGTCCATCAGTGGAGATCGCTCACCCAACAAGTAGGGCCAAAAGATCAGACCCTCGGCTCCGATCGCTGCTTCTTCTGCTGCAGCGGTGAGGTGATCATAATCCACTCCTTCTTTGAAGATCTCCTCTCGCAACCAACGCAGAGATTGACCAGCAGATAAAGTGGCACTCATCCGATACCAACCTGCCTGCCTGGGACCAGGCTCCAGCGTACTGCAGAAGGTATGCATTCGACCAAATCGATCAACAGTAAATTCATAAAAGGGTAGTACCAGCTGCCCGCCAGTGCTGATTGTCAGCAGCAAATCTTTCGCGCTGGTGATTCCCGCCCCTAATAAACTACTGGCTGTGTCTGCAGCCCCGGTGATGACCGGAATGCCTCCTGATAAGCCTAATTCCCGGCCCACATTGTGAACCAATTTACCTGCCAGGTTTAATGAAGGCTGGATGCGCGGCAGTAGATCTGGATCGATATCAAGCTTTGCCAAGATCTCTGCCGACCAATCCCTAGTTCGCCCATTCAGGAGCATGCTGCCGGCGCCATCGCTGGGTTCGCTGCAAAGGATGCCCGTCATTCGCCAGCGAAGGTAATCCTTGGGCAGTAACACTTTACCCGCCTTGTTAAAAAATCCAGCCTTCTCCTGCTGGAACCAGCGGATGGTCGCCGCTTGAAAGCCGGTAGCTAATGGACTGCCAGTGATTTCGACCAACCGCTCGCGACCAACCATACTAGATATCTCTTCCACCTGCCTGGAACTTCGCTGGTCAGGCCAGATCACTGCCGGACCCAATAACTCATTTCTGTCATCCAGAAACACAGTACCATGCATCTGCCCGCTGAGCCCGATCACGGCAATAGAACTTGTATCTTCTAAACCAGCTAAAGCCTGTCGAACGGCTTTAAGCGTGGCAGACCACCACAAGTGTGGATCTTGTTCCACCCAACCTGGCTGAGGAGTCAGAAAGGGATAACCCTGATCACCCTGCCCCAGAATGTCACCCTTCTCATCAACGAGAAGCACTTTGACTCGCGAGGTACCCAAATCGATCCCTAAGAGATTTCCCATTGAAAAAAATTCTTTTGACTCGCTGTCCTGACAACGAATAACATTGCTATTTTACGCCAATTGACCCCTTACCATACAATGATTAAGCAACGTTATAATTGGGGCGATGAAAGACTTGTTCGATCACTCATTAGAGAAAAGAATCAACCTCGAAGCCCCACTGGCTGCGCGCATGCGGCCGCGCACTTTAGACGAATTTTTCGGCCAGGAAGAGATTATTGGTGAGGGTCGTTTATTAAGACGTGCCATTGAAGCGGACCGGTTATTCTCCTCAATTATTCTGTGGGGACCTCCCGGAAGCGGGAAAACTACCCTGGCACAAATTATTGCCAATCGAACCGAATCCCACTTCGACACTTTGTCAGCCGTGATGGCTGGAAAACCTGAACTGCGGGAGATCATTAATAAGGCTCTGGAAAGACGCAAGCTCTACGGAAAACGCACCACCCTTTTCGTGGACGAAGTCCATCGTTGGAATAAGGCTCAGCAGGATGCCTTGCTGCCTCATGTTGAAAATGGAATGGTGATCCTGATCGGCGCTACAACTGAAAATCCGTATTTCGAAGTGATCGGCGCTTTGGTCTCTCGCTCGCGAATCTTCCAGCTGCGTCCCCTGGAGGATCTTGACGTGCGCCGTATCTTGGAAAGCGCCCTCCAGGACGAGCAGCGGGGATACGGCAAACTGGCCATCTCTATCGATGAGTCAGCTATTGAGCACCTGATCCGCGTCGCAGGAGGAGACGCTCGCAACGCGCTCAACGCGCTGGAGCTGGCAGTCGAAAGTACACCACCAGATGAGAAGGATGTGATCACCATAAACCTTGAGGTTGCCCAGGAATCTATTCAACGCCGGGCAGTCTTGTACGACAAGGATGGCGATGCCCATTACGACACGATTTCCGCCTTCATCAAGTCGGTGCGCGGCTCAGATCCGGATGCTGCCCTGTACTGGCTGGCAAAGATGCTGTATGCTGGAGAAGATCCCCGCTTTATCCTCCGGCGGCTGATCATTCTGGCCGGAGAAGATATTGGCCTGGGTGATCCAATGGGATTGGTGGTCGCCAGTGCTGCCGCCCAGGCGTTTGACTACATTGGTCTACCGGAGGGTATTTACCCCATCGTTGAGGCGACCCTCTACCTTTCGACCGCACCAAAATCTAACTCCGCTGGAGCTTATTTCAAAGCTTTTCAGCTGATCGAAGATGAAGGAATCACTGCGGTTCCGAAACACCTACAGGATGCTAACCGAGATGGCGAGGCCTTGGGGCACGGGAAAGATTACCAATATCCTCATCAAGCCCCAGATCACTTTCTCCCGCAGCAATACCTGCCTAGCGATGTTCTAGGTACGTACTTTTACCAACCCAGCGAACAGGGACATGAAGGGGAGATCAAACAGCGGCTTACCCGCTGGCGCGAAGCTCAAAGGCTGGCGTTGGGCATCGAGGATACAGAGGAAATACCCGATCTGACGCAGGAGACGATTCAAGAGATCAAGAGCAAGCACAAGCCCTCAAGCAGCCCAAAGTGACGGAATTCTAATCTGAAAACACCATCAAACTAACAACTGGAATTGGAATAATGCCAACTATCTTACTCGTTCGTCATGGCGAAAATGATTATGTCAAGGAACATCGTTTACCGGGACGAAAACCCGGCATTCACTTGAACGATAAAGGACTGACCCAGGCGAAAACTGTCGCCAAGCATCTGAAGAAAGCGCCCATCAAAGCAGTTTACAGCAGCCCATTGGAACGCACAATGGAGACCGCAAAACCAATCGCAAAGTCCTTGAAATTATCCGTTATCCCTCGTCAGGGACTGATTGAGACTAATGTTGGCAAATGGCAGGGCAAGAAAGTCAAGAAACTCAGGAAATCGAAAATGTGGGCCAAAGTACAGCTGGCTCCCTCTCGATTTCGCTTTCCAGGTGGCGAACGAATCGAGGATGCCCAGCACCGCTTCGTCGAAGAAATAGAATCTTTGGCTGGCGAACATGATCCGGATGACATGTTGGTCTGTGTCTCTCATGCAGACCCGATTAAACTCGTTGTGGCTTACTACCTCGGTTTGCCACTCGACATGTACCAGCGGTTGACAGTATCACCAGGTTCAATTACCGCCCTGCACATCGGAGAGTTTGGCAGTCGCTTGCTGTTTTTAAATTATGATCTTTCTCTTAACTTTGCCCAACCCTGACTCTGGTATACTAACCAAAATCGATATTAATTGAAGGTATTATGCCGCGCGAAGAGATTGATTTACAACCCATAACTCATATCCTGGTCGATGCCATCGGTCCTCCGGGAAAACGCGTCTTTTATCTGCAGGGGTGGCAGGAGAATCGCTCGGTGACTTTAATTGTCGAGAAATTTCAGATCCAATCCCTGGCCATCGGCCTGGATCAATT
This sequence comes from Anaerolineales bacterium, assembly GCA_041558875.1. Classification (GTDB taxonomy): domain Bacteria; phylum Chloroflexota; class Anaerolineae; order Anaerolineales; family UBA4823; genus PFL25. The sequence continues at coordinate 7,523 of JBFFEL010000093.1, read as the reverse complement.
TCTGGCCGAGATCGAGGAGAAGAACCCCGATCTACACCCAGCTTTGGCAGATTACGAAGAAGAAAAAATGCACATCCTGCCCCCGGTTGATCCCCTCTTCCGGGTCGGGGAACTTGGGTTGGGTTACGATGCTGAAAATGATCTGCTCATCCTGGTAGCGCGTGAATTGATCTCTGAGGGAGAGGATTCTGAACAGGCAAGTGTGGTCCGATTTTGGTGCACTCGCTCACAGCTCCGAGCGATGAGCAATTGGGGGATTGAGGTAGCCTCTCGCGGCCGGCCGTTGTGCCCTCAATGTCGGGAGCCAATGGACCCGGAGGGTCACTTCTGTCCCAAAAAGAATGGCCACAGCCATTAATATATTTCCTTCTTTTACTTATTCAAAATTTCTGAAATGTTTATCGCCTGAACTATATCGGTTTACTCGTTCGGCAGTTTATTCAACATCCAAATGCCAGGTAATCACAACAACATCCTCCAGATACTCGAATATGGGGACCTAGATGTCGAGGGTGAATTTTTATGGGGCTCTAACTATACCTTCGCGGTAGGTGTCAACTACGATAATGAGACCTTGCAAGGAGTTTATAAACCCACACAAGGTGAACGCCCATTGTGGGATTTCCCGCGTGCCAGCCTAGCCAAACGCGAAGTAGCTGCTTTCCTGGTGAGTGAAGCGCTGGGCTGGAAATTTGTGCCCCCAACCGTTTACAGGGAAGATGGTCCCTTCGGACCCGGTTCCCTGCAGTTGTATGTCGACCACGATCCGGAATACAATTATTTTTCATTCCACCGTGATGACCTCCAGCGCTTAAGGCCGGTTGCACTGTTTGATTTGTTGATCAATAATGCCGACCGCAAAGGGAGCCACATCCTGTTTGATCCTGAGGGTCATATCTGGCTGATCGACCATGGGATATCCTTCCATCGCGATCGCAAGCTGCGTACCGTGATTTGGGATTTTGCCGGCGAGTCGTTTTCGGACGAGTTGTGTTCGGCATTGGTCAAGTTCGAAGGTTTGCTCCTTCCGGGAACAGATTTACACAACCAGTTGGACTTGCTGCTCGAACAGCAGGAGGTATCCGCCCTGGCCAAGCGCACTCAAGAGTTATTGAGCACCAGGCAGTTTCCCGACCCCCACCCAAATCGGCGCCCTTACCCCTGGCCCACGCTCTAATCAAGATTTGGTACTTATTTTTATTTTCGCAAGATCATGAATTTGACAATATATAATTAGCGCCATGTGCAAACTTCGATTTGCTCATAAAAATGTCATACCGAGGCGGAGCCAAAGTATCCCTGATACCATTGATTACCAGAGCTTAAGGGATTCTTCTCTCGTCCCGCTTCTTGCGGAACTCGCTTCGCACATTCAGAACGACAGTTTTCATTGGAAATAAACAAAAATATAAATAACTTGCATATCGGGTTAATTAAGCCGCTAATTACAATCTCCATCAACTCCCCAAAAGGACGGAGGGAATCATGGCTCATTACAATCTTGCCTTACTCGGATTCGGCAATGTAGGCCAAGCGCTTGCCAAATTACTCCTCGATAAACAAGAGGAATTAGCATCCAACTACAATATCACATTCAGCATCACCGGCATCGCCACCGGGAGCCACGGCACTGCATTGGATCCGGGAGGCATCCATATCGAACATGCTCTCACCCTGATCCAAGATGGGATATCTCTGGATGACATTTCAATGGATGAAATCCCACCAGGCGCGCTTGATTTCATCCGTCGTTGTGAAGCACACATTCTATTTGAGAACACACCTGTCAACTACTTCAACGGGCAGCCCGCAATCGACCATCTGGGACTCGCACTTAATCAAGGCATGCACGCCATCACAGCTAACAAAGGACCAGTGGTCCATGCCCACCAACAGTTGACCGAGTTGGCCACCGCGAAGAATCGCAAGTTCTTCTTTGAGTCCACCGTCATGGATGGCGCGCCGATTTTCTCCTTGTTCCGGGACGCGCTGCCGGGCGCGCAGCTGCTCAGTTTCAAAGGCATCCTTAATTCAACCACGAACCTGATTTTGACCCGCATGGAAGGTGGGGAAGATTTCGATCAGGCTGTAGCCTATGCGCAAAAGATCGGCATCGCTGAGACCGATCCCAGCGGTGACGTCGATGGGTGGGACGCAGCCATCAAGGTCGCCGCCCTGGTCACCGTCCTGATGGGTGCGCCGCTAAAACCGTCGGACGTTGAGCGGACCGGGATTGGTGAGCTCCAAACTCAGGATATTCAGCGGGCAAGGGAGCAGGGAAAGCGCTGGAAGCTGGTATGTTCCGCGAGGCGCGAGGGAGAGGATGTGCAAGCAGTGGTCGAGCCGCAAATGGTCCCCCCTGATTCACCCCTTTTCCTGGTGGATGGCACCACTTCCATCGTCCAATTCCAGACGGATGTTCTTGGATCTCTTTCAGTCATGGAAACCGATCCCGGCCCTCACACTACCGCTTATGGCCTGTTGGCTGATTTCATTAATGCAGTGAGATAACAATACTTTGATTCAATAATCCAATTTTTTTATGGTTCAAGGGATTATGGGATCCAATCTTCTTAATTTCTAACAGGTGTCAATATAAGGACACCCTTATAATTCTCGCCTACTATACTACTTTCCCAATCGTTTAGATAACAACTGAATAGAACGAGAAACTACCTGAGAATCACGGTTGATCATTGGAACCACGGATAGGTGAGCGGTGTATTCTATGTATAGTAATCGCTCATTCCCATGAAAGAAACAGTTCTAATGAACTTTAGAATAAATCTATTCTTCCCCGCAGTGAGGATTTTTGCAGGTTTGCTGGTCTTAGTAGTAGTTTTGTTTGTCTCCATTAAACCTGTGCTTGCCAAAGGCCCTGAGTCAGTTACCATCACCGGTCCCGGATTCGAATACCGAATCAATCTGATAGACAACGAAAATATCGACCTGGAAGTAAAGCTTTTGGAGCAGGCAGGGCTTTGGTTCGGGACCGCTATTCCCCTCACCTCTGAAGTGCCTGAAGGTTTGCTGAATCCCAGCTATACCCTGACCTGGGTTAACTCAGGCCCCCCATCCATGTCCGTCGAAGAAAGGACCATCCTTCAGGAGATTTATCTGGATACCAAGGAGGAGCCCATTATCCACACCCCGGTCCAAGATTCCCTCAAAGATTGGGGGGCTGGAATGATCGGTTGGTTTACCGCCCCAGAGGATTTGGAGTATACATTGGCCGACCTGGGGATGCCAGATTTCCAATCGCCCTTGATCCTCGACGCCCACCTTTATAAGACAGCTGGGGACACGGTGTTTCCCAGGCGCAAATCTCCCGGGATTGAATGGCAGCCTCGTTATGTCGCTGTGGCTCTCGTGGCAGGGTTGGTAGGTTTAATTGGTGCTAGCGTGGTGAAATGGAGGAAATAGATCTCCTGATCCTGGAGGGAGAGAACCAATCCCCGTCTGATTGATCATTCGTACGGATAGCAACCTGGTTTTTCCGCGATCATGCATATCTCAGAGGCATACCATCTACTCATGCAGCTAAAATAGGGAATCTTCCTTCTTATGTTCGCGATTCTTCAGGAGGCCGGCCCATATTATCATTGCTGGTATTGGATCTAGCAAAATAGCCGGTAAATGGTCAGCGCGCCTACATCCGGACCTGCTCTATCAGGAATGCGTTTGCTTTTGTTTTTAACTTTCCTGCTTTTCCGGATGCATTCATGCGAAGAAACAAATGAAATCTGTAATCTTTTTGGTCAAGTTCGATTCTTTTGCGTATAATTTTATTGGTTAATATCGGCCGAAATCATTGTCATGAAAGAATATATGCCGATCAAGATTAAAAGTAATCCAACAGGAGTTTATTTCTATGGACGTGATCAAATCTGGGAGGGGCAATCTGATCCAGCAGCCTGATATCAATGCGTTCCGTGAATGGAATCGCCAGAAATCGAAAGTGCTGGTCGATAAGCGCATGACCGAAGCCGAAGCAATCAGCCGATTTATCAAGGATGGCGATTATATTGGCACTGAGCTGTACGGCACAGTGCGCGCGCCTATGTCCCTGGTGAGCGAGATCGTGCGCCAGGGGATCAAGAATCTGCGGGTTGCTGGTCAAGGTGTCCTCGAGCTGGATATGCTTCTGGCAGCCAGCCTGATCAAGGAGCTGGATTTCACCTATATCGGCCTGGAGCTTTACGGTATCTCCAACTGTTTGCGCAGGGAGGTCGAGAGCGGGCGAGTGGAAAACATCGTCGAGTGGAGCAACGCCGCCATCACCTGGCGCTTCAAAGCCACCTCGATCGGGGTGCCCTTCATCCCCACCCGGGCTATGCTGGGTACCGACACCCTGGCATACAGCGCAGCGAAGGTGGTTGAAGATCCTTTCACCGGCGATCCAGTTTGTCTGTTGCCAGCCTTAATTCTCGATGTGGGCTTGATCCATGTCCATCGCGCCGACATGTTTGGCAATGCTCAGATCGATGGCATCAGCGGGTTCTCAGCGGAGCTGGCCCGGTCTTCAAAAACGCTGCTGATCAGCGCCGAGGAGATCGTCGATAACGAGGTGATCCGCCAGGCTCCTGACCGCACTATCATCCCCTATTATCTTGTAGACGCCGTTGTCGAGGCGCCATTCGGATCTCATCCAGGGGAGATGTGCTACCTGTACCGACGGGATGAACCGCATATTCGTGAATGGGTGGAGGCTTCAAAAGAACCACATACAACCCAGGCTTACCTGGAGAAATACATCTATGGCGTCAAAGACCACCAGGAATACCGAGAACTGATTGGTGCTGAACACCTCGCCAGTTTGAAATCAGGAAGGGAAAAATGACAAACGCAACTGATTACAAACCAGCCGAATTATTGATCTGCACCGCCAGCCGCTTGATGGACGATAACTCCACAGCCTTTATCGGGACGGGCATCCCCATGTTGGCCGCCTCGCTGGCCCAGCGTATGCACGCACCCAACCTGGTGGCGTTCTTCGAGTTCGGTGGTACTGGCGCGATCTTAGAGGAGTTACCTTTGGCAGTTGGAGGGGAGAGCACTTTCCACCGAGCGATCGCCGCGACGGGTATTTGCGATGTCATGGAGACCGCCCAACGTGGCTTCATCGAGTACGGGTTCCTGGGCGGCGCCCAGATCGACCCCTACGGCAACCTGAACAGCACTGTCATCGGAGATTTTAAAAAACCTAAAGTTCGTTTACCAGGCAGCGGAGGCGGCAACGATGTAGGCTCTTTCTGCTGGCAAACCATCGCCATCATGCGCCATGACAAACGCCGCTTCGTGGAACAGGTTGATTTTGTCACCACACCCGGATACCTGGACGGGCCCGGTGCACGGGAAGCGGCTGGCCTGCCGCCAGGCACGGGTCCTTTCCGGGTGGTCTCCAACCTGGCTGTCATGGGATATCACCCGGATACAAAGCGTATGATGCTGGTCGCCACCCAACCAGGGGTAACCGTTGAGCAAGTAGTGGATAATACCGGTTTCGAATTGGCAATCCCCGATCAGGTTGACTCCAACCCGCCCCCAACTGAGGAAGAGCTGCATATCTTGCGTGAAGAGGTTGATCGCGATCGATATTACATTTGACGGCAAAAAAGTCTGCAGCTAGAAATTACACCCCTGGGGTAATGGCGGCGTCTGTTCAAGCCCTGCGGCAAAATCTGGGCTGAGCTCGACCTGTCCGAATCCACCTTCGAAGGAACCTTCCATCCCCTGGTTGCCATATCCACCGGGATTCATATGCGCCCGCACCAGCACGATGGTATCGGCTTCGATGGGCACCGGACCGCCTGAGCGGGTGAATGGCTGCTCATTTGCGTGGCTGTGCAGCAGGATGCGCCGGTAGAGCAGTTCGCCATCCTGGCTGATCACCTCCCACCAATCAGCATATTGGCTGCAGTCCTCGTCCGGGCTGCTGACCGTGACGGAAAAATTATAGGCTCCCGTTTCTCCGCTCACATTGACCTCCAAGACCTCAGCCTGACCAGGTGGTAGTGGGACATCCTCAGTCGGTGGGATTATTGTTGGGGTTGGTGAGCTTTCAGCGGTAGGAGTTTCTTCCACTGGCAGTGGAGATTCAACTGCAGCAGGTGAGGCAGGTATCTCCTCAGTCTGGGTTACTTCAATGATGGTGGGGGTGGAGGTGGATTGTACGGATGAAGTGCAGCTGCTGAATAAAAATAATCCAAGAATAATACCTAATATCCAATATCTATTTTTGTTATCCATTAAGATTGTCCTCTATAAAATATTACTGGTTTCCCTCTCAAATAACGATTTCCATCATCCTTTCCGGATGTTCCAGGGATTTAAAGCCAAACTGCTGGTATAAGCCATGTGCATCGCTGGTGACCAGCATCCAGCGCCGCAATCCTTGCAGTTCGGGATAGCTGCGTATACACTCAACCAGCCACTTGCCCAGGCCTTGTTTCTGGTACCCTTCGTCGACAAACACGTCCGCCAGGTAAGCAAAGGTGGCGTAATCCGAGATCACCCGCCCGAAACCGACCTGCTTTGACTGGTGGTACACGCCAAAACAAAGCGCATTCTCTACCGACCTCTGAAAAACCGGGAAGGTTATGCCTCGCGCCCAGTAAGCCTCATTCGTCAGATAATTATGAATCCAGGGCAGATCCAGACGAGAAGGATCTGTGCTGATGGTGAAATCCCCCTGCTTGAACTCCCGCGGATTAGGGGACATTATCTATCCATTCCACAATCATGGCCTCCAACTGATCGACGCCCACCCCCAAGGTGGCCAGGTCATCAGGACGGACCGCAGATATGGCACATCCAAGTGCAAAGATGGGTGTCCGCACTGCGTCGTTGATTACAGCTTCAAGCATAAAATATCTCCAGTTGATAAATTTACTCTTGGATAATTTTCTGTTCCAGTTAATTACGCAGATATCACGTTATGTATTATAGAGCCAGCCATTTGTACGCAGGGGCCTTGTGCCTGTCAAATTAGACCAGTTTATCCCGCACTTTTTGCATGACACGCAAGGGGCCATACTACATACAGAATCTACAAAAGGATTCTACCATTCTGCCTATTCGCGATCTTCCAAAATACAAATGGGAGATTTATGCACATCCATCTGGAGAGCATCTGAAAAACAGAATCTATCGTATACTTGGTGTCGCTGAATGGTCAATGTCTTGTTTAATTCCAACACGCACTATGCTCCAGGCGGCATCCCCGCCGCCGGGGACGAAAGCTTGACTAGTTATAATACATTTCATATCAAGTACTGAGTAAAGGTGAAAAACCAATAGGAGTCTTCGTAATGCCTGATAATAAAAAAGCAGTGGACGTGCTCAATAATGACGATCTGATATTAATCACCGGCGCGGGTGGGTTTATCGGTGGTTCGCTGGTCCGTTATTTTCATGATCAAGGCTTCACCCGCATCCGGGCGGTCGACAAAAAACCCCTCGTGGAATGGTACCAGCGAACCCCTGGGGTCGAATCGCTCTCCATAGATTTGAGCGAACGTGCT
>JBFFEL010000092.1:0-16120 GCA_041558875.1 Anaerolineales bacterium | reverse complement strand
GGTAAATACGGGCACCGGAGAACAGCGCCGCCTGGATGTCTTTGGCGGCTACCAATGGCGGGATGGGCAGACCTTGCTGGTCGTCCCCCTGGACCTCAACCAACCGATCAACCAGCTGCTGCAAATTGAGGCGACCACGGGTCAGGTCCAAGCACTTACTGAACCTGGTTCAACACCTTTCAAAATAGCTAACGGCGATTGGCGCGTCTCTCCTGGTGGAAATGAGGTCATTTTCGTATCTGCGGAGGATGGCAATATCTGGATGATCGAACTGCCGGAAAAAGCCAACTAAACAACTCGCCTGCCTTCTACGCGTTCTGTACCAATACTTCCTGTACACATCTCAACAATCATCTCAATGATAGCCATGGGCAAATTTGCTCAGATCCCTTTATCTGGCAACTTTCGGGAAAACTTCCACAAGAGCCTGCACTGAGCCTGTCGAAGTGGACGATACAAAGCTTTCATCGAACTGCAAGTCAATGCTTTTGGTATGTAACTATACATACTTAATGCATGGAGGTTGGGATTGGTTCATGCGGCGACCAGGGGATGAGGCGCCACTTCGAGTAGCCATGTTTCTCGGCGCTATAGATGCGACCCCAGGACGGATCGCTGCAGCCGGCTTCATCGATAAAGACGGTGGTCAGCCCATCGACGTTCACCGGTGTAAAAACTAATTCACCATCCTGGCAAAGCCAGGTCTCTAGCAGGTAGCCGCGATATTTATCGGCGGTCATGCGTACATCCGACCAGGCGACAAAAACCTCATCACCGGTGCGGGTTACTTCGGTAATCCACGGCGGAGGATAAATCTCTGAGAATGGCAGCACCCCATAATAAGGTGCGACGTTGAAGATGTCGCCAGAAGTGATCTCCAGCAAATCCGCCTTAATCCAGCATCCGGTTTCATACCACAATGGCAGGACGTACACCCAATCTCCCCGATCGGTACGTCCCTGAATCTCGACCGAAATGCCCTGGTACAACCCAAATTTATAGAGGTATGCCCAACCAGGGCCATAACGGCAGTTGGCCTGTGCCACATTGACATAACCTTCCGGAGGCGGCAGAGTAGGAGTGATCGTGGGGGTGAGGGTGATGGTGGCGGTCCTTGTCGGCGTGGCGGTGTTAGTGGTGGTCGGTGTCACACTTGAAGTAGGGGTATCAGTTGGCAGTGGTGCTGGAGTATTCGAAGGGGTCAGCGTGCTAGTTGGGGCAGTGGTATGGGTTGGCGTGTCAGCTGGCGGTGTGGCTGCAGGGCTGCAACCCAGCAAAAACCCAGCCAGAATAGCGAATACCAGAACTTGATACTGTAGAAGTGGTCCCCACCTCATTGATTACAACCAATAAAAGCTGTCATACCCAAGAATCATATCAGCTAGTCTGGGAACCCCCCATTACAATTCTGTTACTGCATGATATTGGCTTGACTTATTCCCACCTTCTCACGTGGTAACCAGCTTCGGCCAGGGCCTGGAATTCCTGGCGACTGGCTTCTGAATCCGGATCCCAGTTGAAGACACGTAAAAAGTGCCGATTGCGGGTGCCGAACACCGCGAAGGCCTGGGCAGGCATCTCCAGCAAGTTGATCAGCTGGTTGTGATCGCCATCCATGATCATCAGGCCGCCAGTCTCTCCCTTACCAGGTGGCTGTTCACCCGCGATAGGCTCAGAGATCGCCTTCAGCCTCTGGTATTCCATCTGGCGGACGTAGTCTTCCAGGACACTCAGGATTTGATTGTGCAGGGAGCGGAATTCATTTTGGGCAGCCAGCTGTAAAGCTTCGTGTAAATCGTTCGGCATACGCAGCGAGAATCGTTTCATGACATTATTTTAATGTCATTATGATGTCATGTCAATAACCTCGAAAAGATTTCCTTGCAAAAAATAACAAAAATGATCCTGCCTGCTTAATTGATTTCAATAATTGGACACGGACAAGCACGGATGAATACAGATATCTGCTTTAGTGATGCGCATATCACTTGTAGGTCTACGTTCAATTAACAATCCACAAGCAATTTTGAAACGGCAGGTGGACAAAAGTTTTGCGGACTGCTGATTTCGGATTGCCCCTTTTATGAGGGAGGGAGAATACCGCTTAATGCGATGCTTTTATCTTTGATATCCTCTAAACTGATACCAGGCATGCAGTAAAGCGATCAATTTTTGTTCGTACCCGGGGAGGGAAATTTAAATGTTTAAGAGCTTATTCAGTCATCCGCACTACCAATATGAAAAAGGCCAGGAACTGGCCGAATACGCCCTTCTGCTCGGCTTGATCTCCTTGCTAGTAGTGGTTTCAATAACGCTCATTGGCACGAGCATCAGAGAGATCTTCAACGCGCTGGCGGTCGCCATCCAGGCCGGGGTTTAGCTGGGGTATTACTCTAACAAACTATTTCTGCGGTAGATCGCGTCCAAACCCATGAAAAAATCCCCCAAACAAATGGGGGATCATATTTTTATATTCGTACCCTGTCTCAGTTTTCAATATCCAGGACCTTGACCGGCATCGCCTCCAGCTGGTCGATCAAATTGCTGATCACATCGAATCCGCCCTGCCAGAACTCAGCCTGGCGGATATCAATGCCCGCTTCGTCGAGAATGCGAGCAGGGGCATCCGAACCTCCGGCGGATAGGATCTTCATTAAGCGTGGCTTGAAGGCTTCCCCTTCTGCCAGGTACTGCTGGTAGAGTGAAAAGACCAGCAGCTGACCGAAGGAGTAGGCATACACATAGAAGGGTGTGCCATAGATGTGCGGGATGGAGACCCACTCCCAGCGGAACTCATCACTGAGCTCGACCGAATCACCAAACTGCTCTTCCAGATTTTCCATATAGGCCTTGGACAGCTCGTCGACAGTGGCGCCCTCTTGCGTCATCTGGTGAGCCTGGCGCTCAAACAGGGCGAAGTATATCTGGCGCATGATAGTGGCATAGGCATCATCTATCTGCTTAAACAGCATATCTCGCCTGACGTCTTCGTCTGTTTCTCCTTCTAAAAGGAGATCAACCAAGAGCATCTGCCCGAAAGTTGAGGCTGTCTCCGCCAGAGGCAGGGAGGAGTGAAATGTAAATTGGCTATGATCCTCAGCCAACATGGAGTGGATCGCATGCCCTAGTTCATGAGCCAAGGTGGCGACATCGTTCGCCTTTCCCTGGTAGTTAGTCAGAACCCAGGGAGTCAATCCTGGCTGGACCGAGGCACAAAAAGCACCGCTCATTTTTCCTGTGCGCACCTCGCTGTCCAGGTGTTCCTCATCGAATACGCGCTTGGCCAGTGTGGCTATCTTAGGATGGAATTCATCAAACGATTCGAGCACCATGCCTACTGCTTCCGCATACTCGTACTCCTTTTCAGATTTCACCACGGGTGCATAGACGTCATAGCGGCGAATGCGCTCCATGCCCAGCCAAAGCGCCTTCAATTTGAAGTAGCGCTGGAATACGGAAGCATTCTTTCGGCTCACCTCCAGCAACGTGTCTACCACCTCGTCGGGGATATCATTGGACAGGTTGCGGACCGACATGGGGCTGGCGAAATTGCGCAGATCGACATTCTCATTCTTCCAATCTCGCACCAGGTTCTGGTACATCATGCCCAGGATGGCGCCATCCTCCCCATAGACCCGGTACAGCTCCTGGTAAGCAGCGGCGCGCAATTCCGGATCGTGCTGATAGAAATAGACCATCAGCTCCCCGCGAGTGAGCTCCTTTTCCTCACCATTCACATTGAGTTTAAAGACATAGCGGTTGGTAATGGTGTCGTAAATGGTATTGATGGCGTTGAAACCAGTGACATCCTTGATGTTGATGATCTTCTCTTCCGCTTCACTGAGGGTATGCGGCTTGAAGTTGCGCATCTCTTCCAGCCAATAAGAGTAATCACCAGTATCCTTCATCAGGCGGGCAGCGACATCATCATCCAAAGATTTCCACCACAGGCTGAAGAATAACACTCGGTTCTGAATTTCCGCACCAAACTGGTCGACCTGGGCCTGGAAGTTCTGCGCACCCTGGTTTTGGGTATCTTCGGTGTACCACAGCGCCCCGTAATAGCCGATGCGACTGACCTCCTGGGTGATCTCTTCGACCTGGCGGATTAAAGCCATGAAATCATCATGGACGATATCATCGTTCAGCATGTCGCGTTTGGACTCGAAATCGGCAACCCTGGCTTTGATCTCTTCGAAAGCGGCTTTCATCTCCTGGCTGTCGTGGGCAGGGAAGAGATCGCCAAGGCTCCATCTGGACAGTTGATAGGGCAAGCTTGAATAGTTCATCGTTTCTCCACAAGAATTAATTTGATTTTTGCGAATTTTGGGTTCAGGAACTTCCCGATTATACCAAGAAGCGAGGTGGGAGAATTTGATTATGGTTACTAGGTGCTGGTTATTCGTGATTAGATATTGGATACTGGATATTGGGGATCAGATATTGAAGCGAACCTGCATGACTTCTCCATCCTGCAAGTGATAATCCTTGCCCTCCAGGCGCAACTTGCCAGATGAACGGGCTGCGGATAATCCCCCCAATTCCACCAGCTCATCCCAGGCAATGATCTCGGCGCGGATAAAACCTTTGTAAATATCAGAGTGGATCCTTCCCGAGGCTTCGTGAGCTGTTTCTCCGAGCGGGATGGTCCAGGCACGCACCTCGTCGTCACCAATGGTGAAGAATGAAATAAGGCCCAGCAAATCATAAGATTGATGAATAATGCGCTCCAGGCCAGGCTGATCTATCCCGTATTCTTCCAGGAAAATCTCCGCTTCATCCGGAGATAGCTGGGCGATCTCCATCTCCAATTTCCCCTGCAGCGAACTGATCACGCTTTTGGAATGGGGGTATTCAAAAGAGGGTGGATCCTGACCCTCGCCTAAATTGAACAGGATCAGGATTGGTTTTTTGGTTAAGAGTCCAAATCCTACCAGGATGTGTTCCTCATCAGGGGAGAAGGAGATATCACGGAGGGGTTGCTCAGCTGAAAGGGCGACCTGCATGCGCTCAAAAAGCTCAATCTCCCTTTCTATCTCAGTTTTATCTCTCCCGCCTCCCTTACGCCGTTCGTCCCCCAGACGTTCGAGCTTGCGTTCAACGGAGATCAGATCATTAAGCAGCATCTCCGCATCCATCGCGGAAACATCTCGCAGGGGATCGACATTCCCAGAAAGGTGGGGGACTTCAGGGTCATCGAAACAGCGCACTACATGCAGAAAGCCGTCCATTTGAGCGAGCTGGTTTAACAGCTGGCCGGCAATTTCTCCCCCTTTGCCGCCTCCCAATCCAGCGATGTCGGCATAGGTGACTTTGGCATGGATGATCTTCTCGGGATTCGAAAGGGCCGCGATCTGCTCCAACCGTGGATCAGGCACATCAACGACGGCGGTGTGCACTTCGATTCGCCCACCACTGGTGACAACAGGTTGATCGCCACGGGTCAATACATTAAAGATGGTGGTCTTTCCAGAAAGCGGTAAACCAATGATTCCTAAGCGCATTTCGTAATTCCCCTAAATTGTCCAGGTGAACATGTCCGACCAGACCTTATGGCAGCGCCGGCAGGTTGTCAACCAGCTTCGGATGGAGAGCAAAATACTCTTCCCGGAGCAGATCCATCACCAGGTTATCGTACACCTCACCGTTCTTGAAGATCGCCTCTCGCTGGCGCACGGAAACCTTAAACCCAGATTTCTCCGCCAGCCCCACTGCGCGGGGATTGCCGCTGTGGGTGAACAGCCGAACGACGCGCAGACCCAGCTCCGTGAAGAGAAATTTCAACAGGATTTCTTGAGCATCCGGTGCGAAACCAGTCCCCCAGAACTTCTTGGGGAGCATTAAACCAATCGTCGCTGACCAACGCGGGTGCAGCTCAGTATAACTGATCGAACCGGCGAACTCGCCATTTTCACGGGAGATTATGATGAAGCGGCCCTCCATCGGATCATAAGAAAACTCCCGCGCCTCAAACCTTTTGATGAACATGCTGTCCGTATAATCTGGGGGAAGGGTCTTGCTCCAGGCCTGGGTTTCCAAATCATTGCACATGGCAGTCAAGCGGGGCATGTCTTCAGGTTGTTCTTCACGTAAAATGACCAATTTACCTCCCAGCGCCATATCTGAAACCTCCTTTCACCTTATATTCCGGGCGCAGGATATCGACCAATATCCCATCAAAATAAGATCCTTCGCGGAAACCTTCCCGCCGCGAACGACCGCTCTCTTTGAAGCCCAATTTCTCAGCAAACGATCTGCCTACCCGGTTCCAGTCCGCCATCCAGCCGGACACATTGTGGGCAGGCGTGTACTCAAACAGGTACTCAAGGATTAAATTGGCAGCCTGAGTGCCGTATCCCTGTCGTTGGTGCTGGCGGGCGATCACGACCGACATCCAGGGTGCTTGCGGATCCCATCGCCATTCAAACTCAACATGGCCGATCAGATCGCCTTTGTCAGACATCTCTACTCCCAGGTGTGCCTCGCGCTCTTCTTCCCCCCATTTCTTGATAATCGCTTCTACCTGATTTAATGATAATGGCACCTCATCGGGAAACCTGCGCGGGATGTAACGCCGTCCACTAAGCTTGGGATGGTTCAAATATGCCCTCAGGACAGGGGCATCTTCAAGCTCAAAAGGTCTTAGTTTTATCTGCTCAGTCTGAAAATTCATCTAAAACCTCCTCTATCTTGACCCCCTATTCATATTTAGTTATACTACGCAGGCGAAATAAAGAGAGATGCCGAAGTGGCGGAACTGGCAGACGCGCACGACTCAAACTCGTGTTCCTTCGGGAGTGTGGGTTCGACTCCCACCTTCGGCACTTAGTAGAAATTCGCCTGGATTATATCATGAGCCCTTCCTGCTTCAGGAGGGGCTTTGTCGTCCCTCGGTAGAGGAAATCAGGGAACTGCAACATTATTATCAATGTTAAAATAAGGTCACTCGATTGGGAATAAGATTTGTTGGGCCAGAGGTGGTCTATCAAATGATTGAAATCAGGGAGCTCCAAAAAGTCAGTGGGGGAACTACGTCCATTGATATCCCGGCACTGGATGTTGGCCGGGGTGAGATCGCAGCCCTGGTCGGTCCGGCAGGCAGTGGGAAAACTCTGCTCTTCGATCTGCTGGCAGGAAGAACGCGTCTGACCGCAGGAACCATCCGGTTGGCAGATAGCGATCCCTATCAAGATCAGGCCCAATTAAGCCAGGTAGTGGGGTTCTTGTTCGCCGAGGATGCAGTCTACCAGCATTTTTCACCGCTTGCCAACCTGGAATTCCACTGCCAGCTGTACGGGCTGCCGAAATCACGGGCGGCTGAGGTGCTGGCTCTGGTTGGGTTGGGAGATCAGGCGAACAGCAAACCCGACCAACTTTCGTCAAGTCTATTGCGCCGGATGGGATTCGGGAGAGCCATACTGCACTCGCCTAAAGTCTTGCTGCTGCGGGAGCCTTTTGCCCGCTGCGACCAAACCACGATCCGGCTGCTGAGCAACCTTATGCAAGCCCAGGCCGAGGAGGGAACAACACTGCTGATCCTGGCCACCGAACGAAGCAATCTGGAACCTCTGTGCAACGCGATTTATATCCTCAACCAGGGCAGGATCGCGGAGACTCTGCATCCGCAGGAAGAGCAGGAAGCGAGTTTTCCCTTCAAGATTCCAGCCAAGTTGGAAGATAAAAAAGTTGTGCTGCTCAACCCAGCAGAAATACTGTATGCTTATGCGAGCGAGGGCCGGGCATATCTGGTCACAGGCGACAGCCACCTGCCAACCCAGTTTACCCTGTCTGAGATAGAAGAACGCCTGAGCCGGAGCGGTTTTTTTCGCGCCCATCGCGCCTACCTGGTCAATTTACAGCATGTCAAGGAGGTAATCCCCTTCACCCGCAACAGCTTCAGCCTGAGGTTGACCGATCCCGAAAACACCGAAATCCCACTCAGTAAATCGGCAGCTGGCGAATTAAGCGACCTTTTGGGGTATTAATCCCCACTCCAGGTCGCTCCATTCATCCTTCCAGACGAGCCATTCAACTCCCAGAAGCGCCTTTCGGCGCTTTTTTGTTGCATTGCGTTCCTTAATTTCATATAGTATGAGCAGGAATGGCAGTTAGCCAGCCAGAAATCAATACACCAAATTTATTAAAGTTTGCGAGTTTTGGAGAAAGAAAATGAAAGCAATCGAAGTTAGCAATTTGACCCGCGACTATAACGGCCTAAGAGCCGTGGATGGGATCAGTTTTTCGGTCGACCGGGGAGAGATTTTCGGTTTCCTGGGACCTAATGGTGCCGGTAAAACGACGACGATCAAGATCTTGACCGGGCAGCTGCGCCCGACTTCGGGTTGGGCTTGCGTGGCCGGTTGCAATGTGGTCACCGAACGGGAGGCCTTGAAACCTCAGATCGGGGTCGTGTTCGAACACCAGAATATTTATGAAAGTCTCTCAGCACGCGACAACCTGGTCTTTGCAGCCCGATTATACGGTGTTGACACCCGTGCAGTAGATGGCGCGCTGGAACAGGTTGGGCTCTTGGACCGATCTCGGGAGAAGACACAAAAATTTTCCAATGGCATGAAACAGCGTTTGTTGATCGCCCGGGCATTGCTCCACCGCCCAAAGGTGCTTTTCCTGGATGAACCAACTCGCGGGCTTGATCCGCACGTGGCCCGCGAACTGCGAGGCTTTATCGCCGGTTTAGCCGATCAAGGAGTAACTGTATTCCTGACCACGCACTACATGGAAGAGGCTGACCGGCTCTGCGACCGGGTGGCGATCATCGACTGCGGGCGCATCGTAGCCATCAATTCCCCCGAATCCTTGAAAGGCAATCATGGCCAGGATCAGACAATTACATTGGAGGATGTTTTTGTGGAATTGACCGGAAACATATTCCAATGAATTATGGAGCCCGGGTATTGATGATGCTCGCTTCACAGGCCATGAACTCCACAGAATGAAAGTCGTTTTCCAAAAGCACACTTTAAGTGATATATAAGGTAATGAAATGAAAAGCCAATCTAATCCACAAAATTACAGCAAGAGCACCCGACGTACAGTTGGGATAATCTGGGCCATTGTAGCCAAGGACATGGTGGAGGCGCTAAAGAACAGAAACACCATCGCCATAATCGTAATTACCATGCTGATGTCGGTCTTCTATTACTACCTGCCCATCCTATCTTCAAGAAATGAGCCCCCCAGGGTGCGTATATATGATGCTGGTGAATCTGCCCTGGTACCCCTTATGGAAACCAGCGATTCACTCAACGTGAGAACCTATCCAAGCCAAGAGATTGTGATCGATGCGCTGAGGAATAATGATGTACCCACCCTTGGTTTGGTCATACCAGCAGATTTCGACCGTGCTATGGAGGAAGGTCGAGAGGCGGTACTGCAGGGTTATGTGCTCAGCTGGGTCGGTAGTTCAGCTACCGATGAACTTCAGCAAGCCGTCGAAAACGAGATCGTAAGGTTGCTAGGCGCTCCAATCCCCATCCTAATTGATGGCAGCCAGTTCAGCTTAGCACCGGATTCACACGGTATTGGAACCACCGCCGCGCTGGCAACAGTGGTCGTGGTGGTGATGATCGGCTTGACGATGATTCCGCACCTGATGTTGGAAGAGAAGCAAACACACACGATGGACGTACTGCTGGTTTCCCCTGCCAGCGCTGGAAACCTGGTGGCTGGCAAGGCGATTGTGGGCCTTTTCTACTGCCTGCTGGGAGCCATCATCTCACTGGTAATCTTTAAATTTGTGGTGATTCATTGGTGGTTAGCTCTCCTGACCGTTGTATTTGGGGCACTATTCACCATATCATTGGGACTTTGGTTGGGCACCATAATAGAGTCCCGGGCTCAATTGACCTTGTGGGCCTGGGTGTTCATCCTCCCGCTCCTACTGCCTGTAATCTTGTCGCTGATGGAAGAATTACTGCCAGCCGTGCTAGTCCAAATTCTACAGTTCATCCCCTCCACCGTAATGTTAAACCTGCTGCGTACAGCGTATTCCGCCGAGATCCCCCTGGGAAGTACCCTTTTCCAGCTGGCCTGGTTGGCCGCCTGGGCGGGAGGATTCCTGGTATTTGTGACCTGGCTAGTGCGACGCCAAGATCGGCAGAGTGGTGTAGATGCAACCGACCAGGGATCAACGGAGGCAAACACCATGCCCCTCCTAGAAAGTGGAACAAGGTGGCTTGCAACTTTGTTCAATCGGTTCTCTACGGAGGAGGCCCGATTATCTGAATCCAAAGATACAGTAAGTTCAGAAACCAAAAGCAGCAGGGAGAGAAAAAATGGTCCGTTTCGCATTATATGGACAATTGCAACTAAAGATATCTCCGGCACGCTGAAAAACCGACTGGCGCTGTCGATCATTCTGGGCACGATTTTTGTCGTTGCGTCTGGTTCAATACCCAGACTGCTGATAATGGGACGTGGCGATCCAACTGCGATAATTTATGACCCGGGGCGTTCAAGCATTTTGAGAAGCATGACCGCCAGCGATGAATACCAGATCGGGATTGTGGATTCCCTGGAAGAGATGAAGGAAATCGTCAGTGAAGCGCCGGAAGTGCTTCTCGGACTGAGCGTTCCACAAAATTTTGACGCCCTTGCCGAAGACAGTGAAACGATCGTCCTGGAAGGATTTGCCATACACTGGGCAGCTGCAGAACAGGTCGACCAGCGAGCGGCATTTTTCCAGGAGCGGCTCAGCCAGGAAAGTGGTAACCAGGTCAAGATCAACGTTTCAGAACAGAGGCTTTACCCACCGCCGGTGCTCGAGGGACAGACGATCATGTTTGTAATGTTGGTTTTGATCGTAATCCTTACCATGGGATTCGCTATGGTGCCCCTGTTGCTGGTGGAAGAAAAAATGGCCCATACCCTGGAATTACTGCTGGTTTCCCCTGCGCGGATTTACCAGGTGGCGGCCGGCAAAGCCCTGGCTGGTGGTTTCTACTGCCTGCTGGCGATGGTGGTGGTCTTCACCCTCAACCGATTCCTGGTTGTCAATTGGGGGGTGGCTCTACTGGCGGTTGTACTAGGAATAGCCTTCACAGTTATGGTTGGACTGTTGGTGGGGGTGATATCCGATAATCCAACAACAGTTGGCATGTGGGGCGCCATTTTAATACTCGGCTTAATTGGCCTGACGATGGTGGGTGCCTTCATAAACCTAAACTGGCCTCCTTTTGTCCAAACGCTGCTGGATTACCTGCCCACTGCGGCTATGGCAAAACTGCTGGGATTCTCAATGGCAGGCGAGTTTCCGATCACCCAGATGTGGGCTAATTCGGCTGCATTGCTGGTAGCCTCCCTGGTCGCTTTTGGGCTCTTAGCCTGGCGGCTGCGACTCACGGACCGGTGAGGTTGTGTAATACCTGAATGTGGTTATTTTCGATAGGTGGCTTCAAATTCTGCGTGGGGCGGAACTTCTTCACCAACCACCCAGAGAAAGTAGTAGATGCCGGTCGGGCCCATGAATTTAAAGTCTTTGCGGATCCTGGTGAGGGTGGCATCGAAATCCTCCTGCGAGCGCAGGTACTTTTGAAATGAGCCATATTCACCCTCGAGGGCGATCATCTGCTGAGCGTTGCTGACGATGGCGGCCAGCTTGCGGTAGTTGCGGATTACGCGTGTATCTTTGGACAGATCATCAAGGTCTTTTTCGTCATAAGCAGCGACCTTGTTTACTTCAAAATTGTCAAAGGCCTCGCGGGTGCCCTCCCATTTAGCCTCAACGACCTTCCAGGACATGCCGGATTGGAAGACGGCTTTGCTCATCACTTCCAGGTAATCATCCAGGGAAGTTGGTTTAATTTTATCTGGGGGTGTACCGGTTGGCATATAAATTCTTCCTTTTCTCTTGGTTAGCAATTTGTGATTAGCAATTGGCGACTAGCATTTAGCAATTAATACGAAGGTCATCATTATACCGTTATTAGCCCGGCGGTGAGACCTGTGCTGAACGCGGTGAAGCGACGTCGCCTCGAGCGACCATAACTCCAAAGTTTTATCTTAGAATCCGCCTTATAATAACAACCCTACTGCTAAATGGGAACTAATTTGGTGAATTGGTTTATGGTATAAAACTGGTTCAGATCGCCATCCTCCTGGAACATGCACAGCGGCGAGGCCTGTGCTGAACGCAGCGAAGCGACACCGCCTTGAGGGCGAAATCATGACGTTTTTTGTTTATATTCTAAAATGTTCTGACGGCACTTATTACACCGGCTACACGGGTAACCTCATGCAGAGGTATAAGCAGCACCAATCGGGAGCGATCCCGAGATCTTACACAAAATCGCGGCGCCCGGTGGAACTCGTTTGGGCGGGGGAGTTCGAGACCAAAGAAGAAGCGCGTGCAAATGAAAAGAAAATCAAACGCTGGAAGACGGAACGCAAAGAAATTCTGATCCAAGAAGATGAGATGCGCACAGCCCAGATCTTTGAGAATGAAGGAGGGAAGGGGGAAAATTAGTATCCACCAAAACATATTACATCCTCATCCCCCTTCTACTGTTGCCTCGGTTTCTATTCGGTAAGGTTTTTGGCTAATTCTGGAAGTTAATTGTTCAGCATACCCCCTCTATTCAATGTTATATTGACCATGGATCAGACAAGTGCTAGAATCTGTTAGCTCTATTTCCATTGTGTACAAACAAACCAGATTTTGAAGGAAATTCTTGTTAAATGTTGTTAGCCGATATAGGAGCAGGGTTAGTCAATGTTGAACAATTTGGAGTTGAATCTCGCCATTGGACCCACTCGGAACCGTAGATCATGGCTGGAATTCATCAAATTCGAACTGAACTGAAAGGCAGAAGGAGTTCTTATGCGAGAAGAAGTGGTTATCATTGATGGGGTTAGATCACCGATAGGCAGGCATAATGGCGCACTGTCGAGTGTGAGGCCTGATGATTTGCTTGCTGATGTGCTGCGCGCATTAGTGGAGCGCGTCGGAATCGACCCGGCGCTCATCGAAGACGTTTATTCTGGTTGTGGCAATCAGGCCGGCGAGGATAACCGTGATGTAGCCCGAATGTCTGCCTTGCTGGCAGGTTTCCCAGTCGAGGTAAGCGGCATCACCGTCAATCGAAATTGTTCATCTGGTTTAGAGGCTGTGAACCTGGCAGCCAAGTCCATAATTGCGGGCGAGGCTGAAATCTTCATCGGTGCCGGTGTGGAGTGTATGAGTCGAGCCCCATGGTCTATGCCCAAACCCGAGCGACCACAGCCAGTCGGGCATCCCAAAATCTGGGATACGACCGTCGGTTGGCGTTACAACAACCCCAAAATGGAAGCCCTATATCCGATCATCAGCCTGGGAGAGACGGCTTGTAATATCGCTGATGATCTTCAAATCACCCGTGAAGAACAGGATGCCTTTTCCGTCGAAAGTCACCGGCGGGCGATGGAAGCCATTAGAGATGGTAAATTTAAAGCTGAAATTGTGCCTATCGAAGTACCCCAGCGCAAAGGCCCACCAAAGATCGTTGATACTGACGAACACCCGCGCTATAAGATCGTAGATGGCGAATACGTGCTAGATACCAGCATGGAGAATTTGGCTCGATTAAAACCTGCCTTCCGCCGGGGAGGAACGGTGACTGCGGGCAATTCCAGCGGTATTAACGATGGCGCCGCGGCACTGCTCTTGATGAGCAGGAACAAAGCCCAGGAATTAGGGGTAAAACCAATGGCGCGCTGGTTAGGATCGGCTGTAGCGGGTGTAGACCCCGGCGTGATGGGCTATGGCCCTGTGCCAGCCACTCAGAAGCTTCTCAAGCGATTGGGGTTGACTTTGGATGATATTCGCCTCATCGAGTTGAACGAAGCATTTGCCGCCCAAGCATTGGGGGTGATGCATAAACTGGACATGAATCACGAAATTACAAACGTGAATGGTGGCGCTATCGCTCTGGGGCATCCTACTGGCTGTTCCGGCGCGCGTATCCTCACTACCCTTTTACATGAGATGAAGCGTCGTGCACCCGACGAAAAACGCCCCTACTATGGCCTTGCCACCTTGTGCGTGGGTGTGGGTATGGGGGTCTCGACAATTGTTGAGTGGTTGGATTAGTTAAAATGGAGAATGGGAGGGTAGGTTTATGCGCCGTCCTTTAACCGGGATACGAATCGTTGCTCTGGAACAGTACATGAGCGCGCCTTATTGCACTCTGCTGCTGGCTGACGCTGGCGCAGAGGTGATCAAGATTGAAAGACCCGGTCGGGGTGATCCTCGCCGTTCCATTCCGCCCTATGCTGTCGACGATCAAGGTCAGCGTGTGGCCGGGGGGTTCATCGGCTACAATCGCAACAAAAAGAGCCTGGCCCTCAATTTGCGAGAAGAGGCGGGTCGTCAAATTTTAAAAGATTTAGTACGTGTATCGGACGTGGTGGTCGAGAACCTCCGACCAGGTGCCATTGATAAGATGGAACTGGGCTACAAGCAATTAAGCAAAATCAACCCCCGGCTTGTATACGCTGCTATCTCCGGATTTGGACGGCTGGAAGGTCACACAGGTCCATATGCTCAGCGTCCGGCATTTGACATTGTGGCCGAGGCCATGAGTGGCGTGATGAACCTGGTTGGCTTTTCCGACAAACCCCCTTCGTGGACCATTTACGGTATGGCCGACATCTATACTGGAATGGTCACAGCTTATGGGGTGATGCTGGCCCTCTTTGTGCGCGAGCGAACCGGGGAAGGACAGTTTGTAGATAGTGCCATGCTCGATAATATGCTGGCGCTCAATGAGCGCATGGTAGTCCAGTATTCTTTCACAGGACAATCGCCTGAACGAGGGCTGATGAAACACATTTATCCCAGGGGCGCGTTTCGCTGTCAGGATGGCTACCTGGCGCTCAATGTACCCGATGATATCCAATGGAGAAGGCTCTGTACTGCCATAGGACGGGAGGATTTGCAGAGCGACTCGCGCACCATTGATGGCACGGCGCGGGGAACCAATGCTGACTTCATCCGCCCGATCATCGAGAATTGGCTGGCTGACAAAACCAGGGCACAGGCTGTAGATCTCTTGGAGCAGGAAGGGGTGCCTTCCGGTCCGGTCTACACCGCTGAGGATGTTTTCGAGAATCCACACATCGCAGCCCGAGAAATGCTGGTCACGGTAGACGACCCCATCGCCGGACCCCGTAAGTATGCCCGCAGTCCGCTCCACCTGTCATCGGCCCCAGATATCCCGACCACACCTGCCCCGCAACTGGGGGAGCATACCCGTCCCATTCTTCAGGATTTACTAGGGTACGATGAAACCGAGGTTGAACAGCTCCAGGAGCAGAGAGTAATAGAGATCCCGAAAAAGTAATCCATCCGAGGTTGAGAAATGGGAGTCGATCAAAACCAGACAGTGGAAAAGCTACCAGACAGCCATGTCTTCTACCGCCGGTTGTCACATCTCCATCCGCTTGCTGAGCGGGGGGAAGGGATATATCTATGGGACAAGGATGGTCGACGATATATTGATGGCTCAGGCGGCGCGGCTGTAGTCAACGCAGGCCACGGCGTGGCAGAGATAGCACGGGCGATGTTCGAGCAGGCTGCCAGTGTCGCTTATGCCCACGGCACTATGTTCTCCACCAACCTATTGGAAGATTACAGTGCAAGGTTGGCTGCGCTTACACCTATAGAGACTCCCCGCTTCTATTTTCTGTCAAGTGGTTCAGAATCTGTAGAAACTGCGCTCAAGTTTTCCCGGCAAGTGAGCCTGGCACGGGGGGAGGCCACCCGTGATGTAATAATTTCTCGGTGGGGCTCCTACCACGGTACAACATTGGGAGCCTTAGCTGTCACCGGAAAGCCAAAAATGCGCACACCGTTCGCTCCGCTCATGCGCGATCACCCGCACATCCCACCACCCTACTGCTACCGCTGTCCCTTTGGGGCTACTTATCCATCCTGTGACCTGGCCTGCGCGCAGGCATTAGAAACCGAGATTCTGAACCAGGGAGCAGACCGGGTAATGGCCTTCATCGCCGAGTCGGTGGGGGGCGCCACACTCGGGGCTGTGGTCCCACCGGAGGACTACTGGCCAAGGATAGCTCAGATCTGTGAGCGATATGACTTGCTTCTTATCGTGGACGAGGTGAT
>JBFFEL010000091.1:0-16276 GCA_041558875.1 Anaerolineales bacterium | reverse complement strand
TGAGTTGGAAGCTGAGGGTGGGGTTGAGGGTCGCGCAGCCCGCTACAGATCAAATTATGAAACCCTGATCGCTGGAATGCGCACTCTTGGATTCCAGGAATATCTCAAACCCGAAGACCAGGGATACATCATCACCTCGTTTCCTTATCCTGATCACGGCAACTTTGACTTCGAAGAGTTTTATCAGCGTCTCAACGAGAAGGACTTCGTCATTTACCCGGGCAAAGTCAGCCAGGCAGATTGTTTTCGCATTGGTAGTATTGGTCGAATTTACCCATCCGATATGAAGGCATTATTATTGGCTATCCAGGAGACATTGGAATCCATGGAAATAGATTTGTCCGAAAACACGTTGCAGCCAAAACCGGGAAATCAAGAATCCCTGCTCAAAATCTAAACTTGGAGGTTTTAGTCTATGGAAAGAGATCCGTTGTTTGAAAGAAAGACAGCCATCGCTTATAAAACAGAAGACAAAACTGTTTTGCGAGGTTACAACCTCAGCGACTTGGCTGAAGAGGGTTATTCCTTCAATGATGCCATTTTCATCCTGTTTCAGGGCCGCATCCCAACCTCAGAAGAGGAGCAAATGCTGAAATATGAGATGGGAGAGTTCATGGAGCACTCCATGTCACCTTCTGCTGCTTCAGCAATTGCCGTCATCGCTGGTCGGCCGAACCTGCCAGTCGCCGTCGCCGCGTCCATTATGACTTTCGGTGGGGTGCATGGGCCGGGAGCAGCTCACGGCTACATGATGAACAAATATCTTGAGCGGGGATGGAAAGAGGACAAAACTCCCGAAGAGATGGGTGAAACGTTGGTAGACGAGTACATGGACGCCGGTGAGAAAGTTGTTGGCATGGGCCAACCTCAACATCGCGATGGTGATCCACGAGCGGAACCGACTCACCTCAAACAAGAAGAATTGGAAATCGACGGCGTCTATCTCAAACTGCAAAGGTCAATTGAGAAGCACTTTCACGAGCGGAGGGCCAGGGATGGGCGAAGGTATGTTGGCGTGAATGTAGTTGGCGCGGGAAATACTGCCCTAATGGAGATCGGCTTTTCTCCCAATGCCGGTTGGTGCATCGGGAGCGTATCCCGTGGGTACAGCTGCGCCGCGCATGCCCTTTTTAATATGAAAAAGGGGCGGGCCTGGGCAGCCTCCAAGAATGAACCAATGGTGCAAATGCTCGATCTCTCCATGATCAAGTATATTGGCCCGGATGATAGAAAAGTACCCAGCCAGGAAGAGAGACAAGAATACGCCAGAAAACAAAAAGAATCAGGAGAGTTCAAAAAATGGGTGATCTAAAATCGAAGAAGATCATTGGCAACTTAGGTGACCCGAAACTGCCATACGATTACTCCACCAGGCCTTATGGTACTGTACCTGAGGATACGACCCGGCCACCCTTCCGGTGGATTTCGGAAATAGCCTACAAGAATGCATATCGCATCGTAGCGCGTGGGTACGACACAACCGAGTTGATGGAAGCTGGATACGGGCTTGTGGATATGCTTTTTATCGACTTCCAATCCAGGATCCCGTTGGTTGAAGAAGAAAAGATGTTGAACTACATCATGATCCTGGCGCTGGAGGACGGCCTCTCTATGCCGGCCATGTTGTCCCGGATCGTCGCCCAATCGAAAACTTTCCTCACCCAGGCGTGTGGAGCCTCCGTGCTTGCCTTTGGGCATGCTTACGGCGCTTATTCAGCCTTCGGGAACATGTTGGTTGAGGGCCTGGCAGAAGTGGCGGCTACAGGTAATACAACAGGCGAAGTCGCCCTTGAGATAGCTAAAAAGTATCTGGGCGACCCAGCACTGGGCGTTTCCGGCTTGATGCTAAAAGATCCAGCTGCCAAGCGCATGTTTACCAGGGCAGAGAAACTCGGTGTGGCGGGCAAGTATATATCATTTACCAGGGAAATCGTCCAGGCTGCTCAGCAGATCAGCCCTGAGCCTGTGGATCTGGACATGCTTGGCGCGATCGGAGCCACTATGCTGGATTTAGGTTTCACACCGGAGGCAACCTGGGCGATCATAGCTATCACCCGTTCATTCGGCGCTGGCGCCCATTACATTGAAGAAGTAGAACGAGAAGAGGTGACCGCCCTGGGTCAGGAGCTCACACCGAAAGAACTCTACGATGGTCCTGAAGATCGCCCGGTACCCCCATATGCTGAGCGAGATAAACATACCCAACCAGCCCAGACTTACACAATAAAGGAGTGGAAGCAAGCTTTCGAAGAAAGAAAAAAACTTCATGGTAGCGGGTATGCCATCATCGAAGAAGTAGAAGACCCAAGCGAGAAAACTTAGGGAGATTGGAAAAATATGTCATCAAGCAAAACATTAACACCAGAGGAAATTCGCGAAGTCGAAGAACTTTACCAGCGAGCGAGAGCAGCCTTCGAAGAAATTGAATTCTGGCCGCAGGAAAAAGTGGATGAGATGGTGGCTGCCGTCGGATGGGAGTGGCAAAAACCAGAAGTCGCCGAAGTACTCGCCCGGCAGGCGGTTGATGAATCTGGCATCGGCGTCTATGAGGACAAAGTCGCCAAGATCCAAAGCAAAACCAGGGGTACCTTGTGGGACATGAGAGGCGTCAAAACCTGCGGCCTGGTTGAGGAGGACAAGGAGAGAGGTTTGAGGATTTACGCCAAACCAATGGGGGTGGTGGCCAATGTCGTCCCCTCCACAAATCCTGAGTCCACGGTTTGCTGCATAGGGCTGAGCTTATTAAAAACCAGGAATGCGATGATCGTATCACCTCACCCGCAAACCCAGGGCAGCTCCTATAAGACTGTCGAATATGGCCGTAAGGCGCTGCGTAAAATTGGCGCGCCTGAAGATTTGATGCTCTGCTTGCAGAACAGCAGCCGCTTAAAAGCTCGTCAATTGATGGCTGGCTGTGATTTCGTGGTCGCCACTGGCGGTGCAGCCCTGGTGCAGGTGGTATATGCAGCTGGAAAACCATGTCACACAGTCAGTTCCGGCAATGTAGTTTCCATCATCGATGAGACAGCAGATTTGAAAGCTGCCGCAGAAAAGATCGTTAAATCCAAGGTCGCTAATAATTCCGCCTCATGTTCATCGGAAAACGCGGTCGCCTTGGAAGCCAGTATCTATGATGAGATGATCGAGTGTTTGAAAGCTGAAGGCGGCCACCTTTGCACCACGGAAGAACGTGAAAAACTAAGAGCATTTATGTGGCCCGATGGAAAAACACTCAATCGCAAGATCGTCGCCAGGACCGCGCCTCATATTGCCGAAATGGCAGGCATAAATGTACCCGAGGATACACGCTTCTTGATGGTGTTAGGTACAAAAGCCGGACGTGAAGACCGCTTTTCCGGCGAGAAGATATCTCCCGTCCTAACCGTGTGGAAGTGGGACGACTTCAGCGAGATGGTCGAACGGATGAAAGAGATGCACCGATTCTCCGGTGAGGGTCACTCGGCTTCGATCCACAGCGAACACGATGACCGCAAGATCGAACTCGCTCTGAAAGCCAATGTTGGCCGGGTGAACTGCAATATGCCCCACGCTATGGCCAACAGCGGCAGCTGGTTTAATGCCAATCCATTCACTGATACCCTCGGTGGCGGCAGTTGGGCCGGGAACATGACTAGCGAAAACGTCAACTACAAGCATTTCCTGAACTACACCTGGCTGTCGGAGCCCTTTGCGGAGTACGTCCCGACAGATGAAGAATTGTTCGGAGAATATTTTTCTAGATGGGGTAAAGACTAGCCCACATCCAAAAAAATTAGCAACCAAGAGAAATGCC
This sequence comes from Anaerolineales bacterium, assembly GCA_041558875.1. Lineage (GTDB taxonomy): Bacteria > Chloroflexota > Anaerolineae > Anaerolineales > UBA4823 > PFL25. The sequence goes on along the minus strand of JBFFEL010000091.1, from coordinate 12,483 downwards.
CAGCCACTGAACAATTTGAAAAATCCGTCATTTCTGATTTTTCCCAAATCCTCGCCGATTTCGACGAGGGTTTTCGTTTCCCAGGAATCAGCTTAGATAAAAAATTCTGCAAATTGGATTTGGAAATTGAGGAATTATTCCGCTTCTACCTTTATATCTATCAGGGTTATCAATCCGTCTGGTGAGGCGAGTAGAGAGATTTAAGTGCTAAAATAATTTTTGTTTATGCATTATCAAGTAATGATCGCTTAAAAACCTCGCTTTAAACCATCTTATGCAAATCCTCCCCTTAGTTTTAGGTCTTGCTGCTGGAATTTGTATCGGCACCGGCCTGATTTACATCTTCATCGGCATCCGCCGTCGGGATAATGAACGCCTGCATCTCACCTTCGCCCTGTTTGCCCTATCATATGCTGGGGCAAACATTACCGCTATCCTGGAATATAAATCCACTTCTCTCGAGCAATTTCTCCGCATTGGTAATTGGACAGCGTTGTTCACTGTAACGACATTGGTTTTTCTTTTGTGGTTTATCGCGGCTTATACACAAGCAGGAAACCGATACTTATTAATCGGGTTGACAGCGGTGCTCATGATGGTTGGTGTAATCGCAATTGTTCGCCCTAATTCCATCCATACAGAAATATTCGGTATTATTCCAGTAACCTTGCCATGGGGTGAATCAATAAATCTATTGGATGCCAGTGAGAGCATTTGGGAGATCGTGTTCTTCCTATCGGAGATCACGCTGGTTATTTTCGCGGTTTATGCTTGCATACGCCAGTTCTTGAATGGAGAGAGGCAAAAAGCACTCTCATTGGGATTAGGACTGGCATTTTTACTCTTTGCACTAATCTTTGACATCACCTTTATCGATAGTGGCCAGATCAACTTCGTATTTCTTGGGGACTATGGTTTCTTGCCACTCGCGATCGTTATGGCCATCCAGCTCACCAAACAGGTATTGCAAACTGAAGACGAGCTGGAGCAATACAAACAAAATTTAGAAAAGTTAATTGATGAACGGACAGCTGAATTGGAGCGATCGAATATTCAACTTAGCGAAGAAGTCACCAGCAGACAGCAAGCTGAAGCCGCATTACGTCAAAGCGAACGCAGAGCGCGAGCATTGCTCAATGCACCGCCTGATTTCGCGTTGCTGGCGGATTTGGATGGCACAATTCTTGAGATTAACAAGGTTGCTGCCGATCGATTTGGTCTGGAAATCGAGGATGCAATTGGGCAAAACGCATTTGCCTTTTTTGATGCAGATCTTGCTGATAGAAGAAGATTAAAAGGTGACCAGCTGATTGAAACCCGGGAACAAGTCGTCTGGGAAGATGAGCAAGCAGGACGCAGTTATGAAAACCACCTCTATCCCATTATGAATGATGATGATCAGGTCTCCAGCATCGCCATATTTGCAAGGGACGTTACTGAATTAAGAAAGGTACAGGAACGGGAAATAGCCGATGCTGCCAGTGAAGAACGGACTCGTCTGGCTCGCGATCTTCACGACGCTGTTACGCAGACAATATACTCAGCCGCCCTGATCGCAGAGGTCTTACCAAAAGTATGGGAACGAAACCCGGATGAAGGCAAGCGCAATTTGGTCAAGCTCCGTCAACTGGTCCGCGGAGCCTTGGCAGAAATGCGCACCCTGCTGTTCGAATTACGCCCTGCGTCCCTAGAAGCTGCAGAGTTATCCACCTTACTACGCCATTTGGGAGATGCGCTTTCCGGACGTACTCGCATTCCTGTGGAATTCGAATTATCTGAAGGTTTCCCCCCTCCAGTTGAAGTAAAGATCCCTATTTACCGCATTGCCCAAGAAGCATTCAACAATATTGCCAAACATTCCAAAGCCACGAAAGTTTCAGTTGAGTTAAACGCGAATGATCGGAATCTAGCCCTGGTCGTCAGCGATAACGGACGTGGTTTTGATCAAACTAAGGTAGCTGAGGATCGATTGGGTATTCAAATTATGTCAGAAAGGGCGCGTGAAATCGATGCTGGAATTCAAATTGAGAGTTCTCAAGGGTATGGAACCCAGGTTTCGGTAAATTGGTCAGCTGAATAGTATAATATTCCAGCCTCTCAAACCACTTTTAAACGAGCAATGAATAAAACTTCACCAATTCGGGTAATGATTGTTGATGACCACTTGATGGTTAGAGATGGATTGAGGATGTTTCTATCCATATATGACGACATTAAAGTCGTCGCAGAGGTGGATGACGGCCAACAGGCTGTTGCACTATGTGAAGAGGTGATGCCGGATGTGATCCTTATGGATCTGCTGATGCCGAAAATGGATGGGATCGAAGCAACTCGGTTAATTCGGGGGAAATATAGCTCCATCGAGGTGATTGCCTTGACCAGTTTTGCCGAACAAGAATTGGTCGAAAAAGCCTTCCAGGCAGGGGCGATCAGCTACCTGCTGAAAGATGTGCATTCGGATAAATTAGCAGAAACGATTCGCGAAGCACACCAGGGACGCGCGATGATCGATTCAGCTGCAGCCCAGGCACTTTTGGCCTCAGCAAACGAACCTTCCTCCCCAAAGGAGCAATTAACAAAACGAGAACAAGAGGTTTTGGTTCTTCTTGTGGGTGGAAAAACGAATAAAGAGATCGCGGATACTTTATCTCTGGGAGAAGGCACTGTAAGGTTTCACGTCAGCAACATCCTTTCAAAGCTGGGGGTCAATAATCGCACTGAGGCCGCCAGTCAGGCCCTGCAGTTGGGTTTGGTGCAGCCAGACTAACCCAAACCCAATAGCTTCGCTCCAGATATTAAAATCACGCGACATGTTCCCAAATTTTCATTGATTTTTTTCAATACCATATCGCTTAAATAACCTAGACAATTGTCCAGGTTCGTAACTCGCGATATATCCAGGGGGTAAACCTGCGTTTTGGCAGTTTCAAACTAATTCAATTCCATGTAATCTATAAACTGTGGATTCCTTTTCCGCGTGCCAAGTTTGATATATAAAACGATAATTTAATAAGGGGAAGTGGCAAATGCGAATTGTGATTGCAACTGGAGATACAGACTTAAGACTGGCAATCCAGTTGATGCTGAGTGAGGAACCAGGATTCAGCATCATCGGCAGTGTAAGTGACTGTGATGGACTCAACGCGCTGGTAAAAAGTACGCGCCCTAACTATGCTCTTATTGACTGGGCTCTGCCAGGCTGCAGAATTGATGAAGTCTTAGAAAACCTTAAAGCTGGATCAAGAGATACTGAACTCAAAATAATTGTAATTGCCAGGCAACGGAGAGTGAAAGAGGCAGCCCTGGAATCAGGTGCAGATGAGTTTATTGTAATTGGTGATCCCCCCGAAAAATTACTGGATGTATTTCGCCTGCTGGATGTTGAATAAACTTAACTCCGAGTATTTCAATAAAAGGAGATTACTAAATTATGACCGCTCAAGATACTTCGCAAAAACAAGAAAAAGGCTCATCCTTCGAGTGGTGGATGGTCTCATTTATCGCCGGAGGTGCAGGATGGGCTGCATTTATATCATTGCTTATCCCGCCTTTCGTTACTGAGGCGACCGGAAATGCAGCCGATGCCGGCATCGTCATGGCTATCATCAGCCTGGCTGCGATCCTGGGACCGGTGCTGGGTGGCTTTGCAGATAAGTATCGCGCCCACCGCCTGGTCTTGAGTCTGGGAGTGCTAGGTATGGCCCTTGGCTTTTTCATGTACTCGATATCCGCTGAAGCGAAAGCCCTATACGCTCTGGACGCAATCGTATTGGGTGTCTCTGTTGCCGCAATCAACGCCGTTGGTCCGGTGTTTGTACTCGGTGCGAACTTATCCCAGGCTTTACAGGCCAGGCGCCTGACGGTGCTGAACTTGCTCCAACCAGTCGGCCAGGTGATCGGCGGTGCAATCATGGCCGCTGCTGCCAGTATGGCATTTAGTTCGCGATTCACCATCGCCGCAATCTTCATGCTGGTCTGTTTTGTAATCGTCTGGTTCGCCACCGCCAAGCCTGCCAAACGTATCGGGCTGCAGGAGGATAAACCTGATGAACAAATTGAAGCCCAGAAAAAATCATTCGGCTTGAAGCAGGTGCTGATCTCCAGTTTCGGTCTTTACTTGGTGATCCTGATCCTTAGCTCGGTCGGTAACAACGGCATCAATGCCCAGATCGCCAACATCCTGCCTAACGTGTACGGCATGGATCAGGCCACCACCTCTGCCCTAATTTCGGTTGCTGGTCTGTTGAATATCGGTTTCTTCATCGTCGCCGGTGCCTGGTTGGGGCGCTCGAGCGCCATGCCAGTCTTTACCACCGGTAACATCATTCGCTTGGTCGGCGCGCTATTAATGGCTATTATCGGGTTGATGGCCAATGCCCCAATTTTGTTAGCAGCAGCAGCCATGCAGATTTTATACCAGAGCAATCCCTTCGTCCGCTTGACGCAGCCGGTGGTTGCGATGCGCTTTGCAACCATCCCTGCCGGCCAGGCCAGCGGCTGGGTGATCGCCGCCGCTGCGGCTGGCTCTTTCCTCGGCTCCTTGATCGGCGGCTGGCTGGCCGATTCGGTTGGCTTCAATGCCATCAACTGGATGGGTGCCATTGCAGTCGGGGCCGCGATATTACTTCTCTTCTTCGGGTTGTGGCCTGCTGAACGGAAGAAACGCGCCGCAGAAGGCGCTGCATAGATACGGAGTTGAGCATGAACATAGGTTGTTTACTTTCCGGAATCCTGTCCCTTGTCCCACGGTTGGTGTTGATCTTCATGTGGTTCTTCTCAGACCAGGCTCAGGATGCAATTGAGGGGATCTTCATTCCCATATTGGGATTTCTCTTCCTGCCTTTCACCACCATGGCATATATCCTGGTTTGGAATCCACAGAGCGGCGTCTCCGGAAGCGCCTGGATCATTGTGATCGGAGGATTGTTATTTGATATTGGCACCTATGCCCTGAGCCGGTACGCCAACAGGTTGAAGATACAGTCCTCACCCAAAGAAAATGAGGCTACATGAAATGAATATTATTTCACCCCTTGAAATCTTCATCGCCCTCTTCATCGGTATGGGACCGGTCAAAGTACTGCTGATCTACATCGCCATGACCGAGAACATGGAAAAGAGCATCCGCCGACAGGTCGCGCAGCGGACGGCCATGATCGCCGGGATAGTAGCCCTGGGTTTATTCCTTCTGGGAGCCATCCTGCAGGCTATCCTGCACTTCTCGATCGGATCATTGACCATCTTCGGCGGATTAATCCTGCTGATCCTTGCGCTGGGTATGGTAACTGGCGGAGGTGGAGCATCGCCCCGAGAGCACGGCGATGACGATCCGATGAGCCTGGCCGTCTCTCCATTGGCCATCCCCCTGACCTTAAACCCGGTTGGCATTGTTATATTGGTAGTCGCCTCGGTTGAAGTTCAGGATCTTATGGCAGGGCTATTAATTATTGGCATGATCGTGGTGATCGCCCTGATCGACCTTGGTGTGTTGTATTCCGCTGACCGTGTCGCCAAGTATCTCTCCCATGCTACGATAGAACTGCTCGAACGAGTGCTTGGCATCCTACTCGGTGCCCTGGCCATCGAGCTGATCGTCGTCGGCCTCTCGACCCTGGGCATCATCGGCAGCACAGGTCACTAATCCCGTGTGAACGACCAGGAGCTAATATCCAATCACCAATACCTAAAAGGAGACATAAAATGTCCAAGAAAACCAAAATCCTCACCGCTGTATTGATCGGCCTGTTCAGCTTCTCCGCCATCGTAGTGCTCGCCAATGAAGCTGCCAACACCGTCTACATGCCGGTCACCTACCAGAACTACACCTCAAAAACTGCCGAACCCCCGAGACAGGTGGCAATCAATGGTTTCAACCCTTCCACCAATCCACAGAATGATTACGTGGTGCTGAAGAACATGACCGGTGCTACGATCGACTTATCTGGCTGGTGGATGAAAGCCGAGAATCAGAGCGGGCGCTACGACTTCCCGATTGGATTCAATCTGGGTGCTAATCAATCGGTCAATGTGCGCAGTGGGGTGGGCACAGACTCAGCCACCAACCTCTACATCGGCCTGCCCTTCTCACTTTGGACCGTCTCCAACAACTGCGCCTATGTACGTGACAGCAACGGCACCCTGCAGGACAAGCAGTGCGTCGGCGCTTCACCAACCCCTACCGCCAGCCCAACACCCAGTGTCTATATCGATGGCTTCAATCCCTCCTCCAACCCCCAGAACGACTATGTAATCATCACCAACGGCACCACCCAGCAGTTCAACCTGACCGGCTGGTGGATGAAGGCGGAATCCGAGAGCGGGCGCTACGACTTCCCCACCAACTTCATTCTCAACTCCGGCGCTTCGGTCAACGTGAGGAGTGGAGTCGGCACGGATACTGGCACAAACCTCTACATCGGACTGCCCTACTCGCTGTGGACCAGCCAGAACAACTGCGCCTACCTGCGCTACAAAGACGGTACCCTGCTTGACAAAAAGTGTGTCAATCCATAATTTAAGAAAGGAGCACAAAATGCCAAATGGAAAACCGAATATCTTAATCATTTGGGGGGACGACATCGGCTGGTACAACATCAGCCATAACAATCGCGGCGCGATGGGGTATGAAACACCCAATATCGACCGTATTGCTCGCGAAGGGATAGAATTCACCGATTATTACGCCCAGCAGAGCTGTACCGCGGGTCGGGCGGCCTTCATAACCGGGCAAAATCCCGTCCGAACCGGACTCACCAAGGTAGGTATCCCTGGCGCAGACCTGGGCTTACAGGCTGAAGATCCCACCATCGCCGAGCTGCTTAAACCACTTGGTTATGTCACCGGGCAGTTTGGTAAAAACCATCTTGGTGATCGGGATGAGTTTCTACCTTCCAACCATGGTTTTGATGAATTCTACGGCAACCTTTACCATTTGAATGCCGAAGATGAGCCTGAGCATCCCGATTATCCAAAAGATCCAGCATTTCGCGAACGTTTCGGACCGCGTGGTGTGATCCACTCCTTTGCTGACGGCCGTATCGAGGATACTGGTCCCTTGACCAAGAAACGAATGGAGACCATAGATGATGATGTCACGGAGCGAACTATCGAGTTCATCAAGAAAGCTTATTCTGATGGACAACCCTTCTTCGTCTGGTGGAATGCAACCCACATGCACCTGTGGACCCGTATCCCAGCTGAAGCTGAAGGCATCAGTGGCCAGGGATTCTACAACGATGCAATGGTTCTCCATGATCGCCATGTCGGCCAGCTGCTCGATCTGCTCGATGAACTCGGTATTGCTGAAGATACAATCGTCCAGTACTCCACGGACAATGGCCCTCATTACAACACCTGGCCGGATGGGGCTATCACACCCTGGCGTAGTGAGAAGAACTCCAACTGGGAAGGTGCCTACCGGGTGCCTGCCTTCGTGCGCTGGCCTGGAAAATTTGAGGCTGGCAAAGTGCTCAACGGTATAGTCACCCACCAGGAATGGCTACCAACGTTACTTGCGGCAGTCGGGGAACCAGATATCGTCGACAAATTAAGAGAAGGCCATCAAGCCGGTAACAAAAACTTCAAAGTCCACATAGATGGTTACAACCTGTTGCCCTACCTGTTGGGAGAAACCGATGGATCACCTCGCGATTGGTTCTTCTACACCAATGATGACGGCAAGATCGTCGCCATTCGTTATGGGGATTGGAAAGCTGTTTTCGCCGAACAACGAGCGAAGACAATGTATCTCTGGGCTGAACCCTTTGTCGATCTACGCCTGCCGAAGATCTTCAATCTTCGGCGTGATCCGTTCGAACGAGCCGATGAGAATTCTAACGGCTACTGGAATTGGCTCGTTGAGCACGTATTCGTGATTTATCCAATGCAAGCTTTAGCTGCAGAGCAGCTACAGAGCTTTAGAGAGTTTCCCGCGCGCCAGAAACCAGCGGCTTTCAACCTGGACAATATCTTGGAGAAAATGGAAGATACAACTGGTGGAGGATTGCATTGACATAATAGGTATCCCGGAGGCTTTGAGCTTCCGGGATACTCAGAAATGTATACTAATTCATGAGTGATTATCCAATCTCTAGGAATTCATATCCAAACTGGGTGTTCCAGCACCAGGGGTTGACTCAGGCAGAAGTTGAGGCGCGGCGAGTCGAAGGAAGTACCATTAATGAACCTGGTGGTCCCACCATCCAGGATCTGGTACGAAAATATGTCTTAACGATCTTCAATCTCGGCTTGCTCTCATTGATCATCCTGCAGCTGCTGTTTCAAAAACCACTGGATGCCTTGGTCAGCGCCTTGCTGATGTTGGTTGGGATCTCGATCAGCGTCGGTCAAGAGTTGTGGGCCAGGAGGAGACTGGCACGCATCACTGCCGCCAGAATGGAGATCGTGACCGTTATTCGAAACGGTGGCATCGAAACTATCGATCTCCTTGATATGGTTATCGATGATGTGATTTTCGCCAGTCAGGAAGATCTCATCAGCGCTGATGGCGTTGTCGTTGGGGAAGATCAGTTCTTGGTTGACGAGTCATTCACGACGGATAATCCAATTCCAGTCCTGAAGGCAGAAGGAGATCAGGTCTATACAGGGAGTATATGTCTTGCTGGTGCAGGCACTTACCGTGTAGAGAAATTACCTCAAAACAGCTTGGCTTTCCACAAGCTTCAGGAGATTGAAAATCAACCGAAAGATTATTCCCCACTTCAGAAGTTGATCGATCGGGTGCTAAGAGCTTTGATCGTCATTGTGACATACTTTGGTGTGGTTCTAATTCTCGACTACGCTCTGGTCGGAGCCAATGTGCTCAATCATTCCAGCATGGCCGCCATGATATTTGGTCTGGCTCCAAACGGGTTGTTCTTCATGATCATTCTCTCCTACACGATGGGTGTAACTATGATTTCCGGCAGGGGAGCCTTGATCCCCAATGTCACTGATATCGAAGCCCTAGCCCAGGTGTCAGTACTTTGCCTGGGGAAGACCGGAGCACTGACCCATGTAAACGTGGACATCGAACCATCAACTTATCAAGCTGAATCTACTGGTTTATCCAAAGCCGAATTGGAACGTCAAGTCGGAGACTACGCTCAAAGCATCAACAATCAACGCCGAATCTTTCAAGAGTTGTCTGAAGCACTATCAGGGAATAAAAGACCAGTTGCCAGGGAAATCCCCTTTTCATTAGAGACTGGCTGGAGTGGGATCGTTTACCAGGATGATCCCGACCAATATTTTTACATCTTTGGTTTAAAGGAAGTACTGGAATCCCACCTCACAGTTGACCTGGCCCATGCTGATACCCAATTAGACCAGGATCAACGAAGCAGGATAAGTGGGATACTCAACCGGGTTCGTAATTTCTTTCAATCATCCAAGGAAACCTCACAGAAAGTTATTTCGACGCTCATGTATGGGGACCAGGCCATTCTGCTGTTGGCCAAAATTCCTGGAGACAACCTTGAATACGGTGAGGATGGTGTTCCATTAATTCCAGACAACCTAATTCCCCTGGGTGAGATCACTTTATCGGAAGAGATTCGCCAAGATGCCAAAGAAATGATAGATTTTTTCTCCAATGCGGGCGTATCCATCAAACTCCTATCGGACGATGATCCTGAGGATGCAATTGCCTTCGCAAAACAAGTGGAAATTTACCCTCTTGATGATGTGCCAATAGATTGTATTTCTAGTGAGCAGATGAGTGAAATGAACCGTTTATCATTTTCCCAGGCAGTTAAGGCCAACACAATCTTCAGTCGTTTGTCTCCCGACCAGAAAGGCGCCGTCATCCAATCTCTCCGCGATCAGGGAGAATTTGTCGGTATGTTGGGTTCCTCGATTCACGATTTGCAAGCGCTCAAGAATGCCAACATTTGGATCACACCTGAATCCGGTAGCCAGGCCATCCGCAGGTTGGCTGATATCGTCATGTTGAAGAACTCCCTGGCGACGTTGAGATTTGTCTTCCGGGAAGGCGAACGGATCATCAATGGTTTGAGTGATGTTTTTCGAGTGTATCTCACCCAAATTCTTTATTTCGCCATCCTGATCGTCACTATTGGTATCCTCGACCTGGGATTCCCCCTTTCTGGCAAGCAGAATTCTGCGGTCACGCTGGTTACTGTCCATATACCCGCCATTTCACTATCAATATTCGCAGTTCCCGGGAAAACCCCGCGAGGAAAATTAGTGGATATGCTCATTCACTTTATTGTTCCCGCCGGGATTCTGACCAGCATCGCCGGATTCAGCATATATTTCTACTTCCTGGTCAGCACAAACGACCTCAGCTATGCGCAGCTGGCCATGACCCATGTGCTCGTCTTTTGTGGGGCATTGACGATATTGTTCGTTGAACCTCCGCTGCCGATTTTTGCTGGCGGTGATATTTATCGCGGCAATAAATGGCCAGCTGCTGTGGTGATTGTGCTGGTGGTCATCTTTCTCATCCTCACCCCAACCTAGTTGGGAAAGGAATTTTTTGATTTGCGACCCTTAAGGTATTTTGGCGATTATCTGATCATCTTGGCAACTGCGGCTGGTTTTGGACTATTGTTAAAATCCTTCTGGCGCTTCCGCATATTCGATCGTTACATGAGAATAGATCTCAATGAAAACTTTGACGCATAATTCATTCAGCAGTGTCGCCAATTCCTCTTCCAGGAAATGACTGTATCCTCGAAGAAGGATTTGCAGGAGAATAATTTATGAATGCACAAAACACTCGCCGGCGTTCCTGGATTACCGTCCTCGTGATTTTGGCCATTGTGGTTGTATTCCTGTTACTGATCGATATCGGAGCTGTGATCGACGAGCTTCGCAATGCAGATTGGTTCTTCCTTGGTTTGGCAACTGCCTTTTTAATTATTGGGTTTTATATTCAAGCATTACGCTGGCGACATCTTTTAGGAAAAATCCCTTCTATTTCCTACACATTCCACACAATAAATGTCTCTACCTTTACGAACCTAATGACCTTCATCCCATCCATAACAACTCGCAGTTTTTTTATGGGGGAGTATGAAGGATTGTCGATTCCCCAATCCGCTTCTAGCCTTTTGATCACCTTTGTATTTGATTTGGTAATCAAATTAATCGCAATTTTTGGGGCAATGGTTTTACTAGCTCCGATTGGCTCTAACATCATTACGGTGGCGATCTTCATTGGGGTAATTATCCTGATATTCGCTGGTGTGCTCCTGATAGTTCATAATGTCGATAAGATTATTTCATCGATAACAACTTTCTTGTTTAGGCTGGGGATATTTCATGAAGAACAGGTAGATCGGATGTTAACTGGTTTAGCAGATGGTTTAAAAGAAGTTGGAACAACGAAAAAAGTGGCAGTAATCTTTCTTTATTCTCTGATTACCTGGTCATTTTTTATAGCATTTTATATATTCGGGCTGCTGGCATTTAATATCAAACCTGAGCCAGAAGTGCTGATAGCCTCCGCGCTGGTAGCAGCATTTTTCGTTAACCCAACAGGACCATATTTGCCAGGTATATTTAATTTTCTGCTGGTGGTACCCATTGCGCTGATTTCCGATATCGGTATTGAGTCTCTAGTTGCATATTCGATAGTGATTTATGCAGTTTTACTGATCCTATGGATTGTATTAGGAATCTGGGCTATGAGGCATTACAAGTTAACCTTCAGCGAATTAAGAAACCGCGCCAAGGAGGGTATTGATCAAGTTCAGAATGCAAATGAATCCAGAAACAATAATCTTCCAGAACTAAATTGACCATGGCTAGCTCATGATCTTTACTAATACCCTTCGATATAAAATCAAAATCTTTTGGTAGGATTACGCTATTGTTGCCTCAATTAAAAAAATATTACGTGATGAACAGGAAAAAGTTTCTTGAAAATTCTTATGATTGACGATGGGTGAGATTTCAGATACTTCGGCAAAGTCAAATTCCACTCGCAAATCTATTGTGCAACAGAGGTTGATTAAATCCGATAAAATTATGAAGCACATTCATTTCTAGTTCAAAGGGGTTCCTTAGAAAAGGAGAAGAATAAATGGATAAAGAGAATTCCAATTCGCGCAGTTTCCTGATCACCGGCCTGGGTTATACAGCTGGTGCCGTTGTTGGCTTCCTATTTATCTACCTGTCTGGCCGTCTTGGGCTGGCAGATTGGTTGTTTGGACTGGTTGAAGAAGGTCAAACCTTTCTCCAGTTATTAGCCATCCCTTTCATTGCCTGGTTCTTACTCGCCCTTGGTGGGGCGATCACCGGTGCGATTGGTGGTTGGATAGTTGCAAACAGCATCGGTACGGAACGCAAAGGAAAGCTCACTGCTGGCAGCGGGGTCGCTTTCGCTGGCAGTACTGGCATCCTGATGATCGTATTCCTTCTGCTGCTCAGCTTTATTGCCCTGTATAACAACTTCAATGCTGAGCGTATTGAACAATACGGCATCCTCTTTGGTCTCTACGGTTTGATTTTTGGATT
>JBFFEL010000090.1:0-16589 GCA_041558875.1 Anaerolineales bacterium | reverse complement strand
GAAATACGGTCACCTATTGAAAGACCGATTCCATTCTCCCACAAGGCATCACCAATCGTGGCCGAGGTTGATACGATCAACTCATCTTGTGCTGATCCATTTATTTCAATGGATTGAGCTCTTTGTAACTGGAGACTGTGATTATCGCCAGGAGAAAGCGTTTCTCCTTCGCCTGCAGGCAATCCGTTTATTAAGAGTAGATCTCCATCTGACAGGTCAATGCCCACCTCAGTGAGGATGGTTTCTGGAGATCTATCCCGTGTAAATAGATGGGTTGTGTTTCCGTCTGCAGTTATTGTCACCCAGTTTGCTTGTTCGATGGAAATCGTGTCCCCGTCTGTTATCCAATCAGAATGTGATTGATCAATGGCATCCCCCTCTCTAAGCAGGATATTCTGTTCAGCTAAGAAAGTAGACACAGTCCAGGCATTCGTATCAACCTGCCTGGGATGCCCGTTAATTTCAAGCGTGATGGTTTTATTAAACCCCTGGCTAACGAGAAATATTCCTGCAAGCCCTAGCCCGGCTGCCAGGAATATGATTAGGGTTTTATTCATATCTAACGATTCTAACAGATTTGTAGACTAGAAATGTACCCCATCGGGGTATCATCATGAAGATTATATATGCCGGGTCGCGCCTTTGGATTGCGTATAGAGACCAGGTATTTATCGCTTTCTGGTGTTATCATTGACGGGTGGTGCTATGCTCGAATATGTAACAAAAACTAAAAGTCAACGTTCATAAGGGTGGAGGAAATGCCTACTTGGCAGGACTCCGAAGACAGTGAACTAATTAGAATCGCTCAAGAAGGAGAATCAGAAGCCTTTGGTGAGCTGTATCAGCGTTACGCCCAGATAGTGTTTCGCTTCATCTATGCGAACCTGAATAACCGCCTTGATGCTGAAGATTTGACTGAAGAGGTTTTCTTGCGAGCCTGGCGTTCACTGGGAAAATACCGGCAAAAGGGAGTTCCATTCCTGGCCTATCTATTTAAGATTGCTCGCAATGTACTTATCGATTTCTATCGGCGAGCGGGGCGGTCCGGGGGGCATATGTCAATCGAAGAAAAACAGATTACCGATTTTAATCCTGATCCTGGCGAAACAGCTATACTTAATATTGAACATCAGGAAGTCCGGCATACTCTGACCCAACTACGAGAGGATTACCGGACTGTACTGGTTTTGCGATTCCTCAGCGGTTTATCCCCTGAGGAAACCGGACAAGTAATGGGTCGGACTCCCGGAGCTGTACGCATCCTGCAGCATCGTGCACTGTCTGCTCTACGGAGTTTATTAGAGATTTAGCAATTAGAAGATTGAACTTCGACTGGTCATAATGGTAAATATTTCGACTCGCAACCAAGATGAATTAAGCAGAATATTGGATACCTGTCTGGATCAGATCGCAGACGGATCTGAGACTGTCGAATCGATTCTCGAGCGTTATCCAAAGTACAAAGAACAGCTAAGACCCGCACTGGAAGCTGCCCAATGGCTGCACAGTAGGAGCGAGGTATTCAATCCCAGACCTGGATTCGTGGAGCTCTCCCATAGGAGATTAGTCAACCGTTTTAAAGCGAATCAAGACCAGGTGGGTTCGCCAGTTGGGAACCCTTTCAGCAGGATCCAGGCATTTTTCCAGGAACGGAGGCTGGTTGTCCAGTATACAGCCCTGGTTGCCCTCACAGCAGTGTTGCTGTTTGTGGGGTATCAAAGCACTTCATTCCTGATCCAGAGGAGCATCCCAGGCGATCCCCTATATGAGACCAAGCTTGCCCAGGAAGAGCTGCAGGTGACTTTAACCAGCAGCGAAGAAGGACAGACCCGGTTGCGGATCAATTTTGCCCAAAGAAGGGTGATTGAAATGCAGGAACTTGTCATGGCTGGCCGAGAAGATCATCTTTCCGAGTCCATGTCAAATTTTGAATTTCAAATGACGGAAGCCGCGTCAGGGATAAAGACAATGGCCATGACAGATGAGACAGGTGCAGCTGTCTTGGCTGCGGAGTTTGAAGAAACGTTGACCGTGCCGGTGAAGAACCTGGTTGGCATCCTGGATACCACGCCGGTCTTCGCCTCTGCGGTGTTTATTGATACTTTCCAAACGCTGACTGCTGAGATCTTCGATGGTCCAGTACTCGAGCCAGTGTTAGTTCTTGCGACGACGACTCCCACCAGCACTTTCACAGCCACGCTGACGCCAACCATGGTTTTTACTGCAACGTTCACCCCAACTTTCACCCCCACAAAACTTCCTACGACGGCACCGACCCAGGAAGTCATAGAGCCAACGGCGACTGATCTTCCAACAAACACACCCGTTCCCACCGAACCTCCACCACCGCCACCACCAACTGAGACTCAAGAACCGCGAGTTAATCCGACACCAACCGCTACCTTACGACCGACCAGCGCCCCAACACCGACGAATCCCCCGGCAAATACTCCGGCGCCTGAACCAACAACTCCACCAGAACCTACTCCGGAGAAGACCAAGAAGCCGAAACCTACTCAGCACCCGACTTACCAACCGACTGATATACCATGATATAGGAACAATATTTAGAATTATTTGGGTGAAATCCCAACTTTCAATCTCCATCCCTCTCCGATTTTTGGAGAGGGAAACTTTTTTAAATCATCCCTTGCCCATCACATTAATGAGGGGGAGGGGTAACTGTGAACCTGGCAAAATGGATATGCAATAAACGATATTCCACTGTGGAATGATGTCCATCTTGTTGGTGCGAAGCAGCTCAATAAAGAAAAATCAGGAATGCTCTCCGGTGAACTGCTTCGACCCATCCAAAGTTGAATCCCTACAACTTGTAATATTTATTGCACAAATCTCATCATTTGCAAAGCTGTAAGGTAACAAATTGGTTATGAAACCGTTGTCCTTTGTGGATAAAATAATGTCTAAAGGTCCACCAAAGGATCTCTCTATGTCTATGGAAGGAGACGATGGAGCTAAATATATTTAAGCGAATCATCCAAAAGATCAGAGGACAGGGCATGGTTGAATTTGCCCTGGTCATACCCATCTTGCTCCTGCTCGTTTTTGGGATCATAGAAGCAGGGAGATTACTTTTTCTCTACAGCGCAGTCTTATCATCCAGCCGGGAAGCTGCCCGTTACGGCTCAGCAGCCGGCGAACTCAGTGGGAGCCTGCGCTACTACGCGGATTGTGACGGTATCCGAAATGCCGCCATGCGGATCGGCAGATTTGCCGGTGTTTCACCGACAGATGTGTCCATTTCATATGATCATGGACCAACCAGCAGTTCGCCATTCGCAATCTGCCCCTTAGCAGCAGATGAACAAATTGCTCTGGCAGATCGGGTTATCGTGCAAGTCGTGTCAACCTGGCAGCCCCTTCTACCCTTAGTTAATTTTCAACCGGTACCGATTTCTGCAATTACCCGCAGGACGATCATCAAGGATGTCGCCATTGAAGGAACTCCGCCCTCGCCAATCATTCCAACAATCGCATTTGTTGAAAGTGAGCAAACAACTGATGAAGGGGTAGGTCAACTCAAGATAATAATGCAGTTAACGGCCGCAACGGACAAAACAGTTTCAGTTCCATTTTCATTGGATGGCACCGCTACTCCCGGAGTCGACTACACCGTAAGCTCAAGCCCAGTAGTGATCCTGCCTGGTTACACGACGGGTGAAATTACGGTCAATATCACCGATGATGATATCGATGAGGATACAGAGACCGCGGTATTGATCATGGGCTCTCCAACGAACGCAGTAAAAGGATCACCATTCACCCACATTATCAATATTGAAGATAACGATGATCCTCCAGAAGTTTCCTTCCTAGTACCCGACCAGACCAATCCAGAAAACGTTGATAATCTTGCCCTTTTGAAGCTCAGCCATCCCTCCAGCAAGGACATCACGGTGAGTTTTGATACCAGCGGGGTTGCTCTTAAAGGTACTGATTACACCATCCCTACCAGCCCGATTGTTATTCCTGCGCTGGATACAACCTTTCCCATTGTGGTAGATGTGTTCGATGATCTGATCGATGAGGATGATGAACCATTCAGCATCACATTAACGAGTGCGACAAACGCGACACTAGGTAATCCTCAGGTTCACATCTATACGATAGAGGATAACGATAATCCACCGGACGTATTTTTTACCTGGGAACAGCAGAGTGGGGATGAAACTGTTGGAACGATGACAGTTGAGGTTCAGCTGAGCATTGAATCGAGTAAAGATATCACCATCCCCCTCCATTTAGGCGGTACAGCCACCCGAGATGTTGATTACACGATCGATCTGACACCACTTTACATACCTCCGGGTGATACAACAGTTTCCGTTGTGATCAATGTAATTCCAGACCTGGATGATCTCGAGGAAGATGAGACAATTACCTTGATGATTCAGAATCCGACAAATGCCAGCCGGGGAATACCTTTCAAACATACCGCCACGATCACATCAGATGCCATGATGCCTGAGGCATTCTTTGCCAAAGCAAGTCAGGATAGCAGTAGTATGGACGATGGTAGATTAGAAGTTAAAGTGTTATTGAGCACGGCATGGAGCGATGATGTCACTGTGCCATTCACCTTCACTGGAACAGCGACCAAGGATGTTGACTATACTGTGAATGCGATGCAGGTTGTGATCCCGGCTGGTGGAGCAAGCGCGAGCATCTTCGTCAAATTATATGATGATGCCATCGATGAATATGATGAAACGATTGAGATCATCATGTTGGATCCGACCAACGCAACCAAAGGAAATCCCAACACTCATACCATAACCATCCCAGATAATGATCCTGAACCCAGCCTCTATTTCACCTCCAGTGGACAAACAGCGGATGAGGATGCGGGTACCATAACGATCACTGCCCAATTGAACGTCATATCTGGCAAAGATGTCACCGTGCCATTTCTCGTCTTCAGTTCTGCGACAGAAGGGGCAGGGAATGATTACACCATTTCAGTGAGCCCTTTGGTCATCCTGGCGGGAGGCACGTCGGTTGACATCCAGGTCGAAATTCTGGATGATGACATCATCGAGCTGGATGAAGATGTGGTCGTCACGCTGGATACACCCACCAACGCGGTACTATCCTCACCATCGACACATACCGTGATGATCAAGGACAACGAACCGAATTGTCCAACACCCACCAGGCTACCTTATTTTGGAACCAACACCAATAGAAAATTACTCTTCTGGGACCTGCAAAGCGCGGATCCCATCGTGCCGACGAATCTAACCGAGATCACCATTCACTGGCCGACTGGAGCCGATGCAAACATCTCCTCAATCACATTTGGTTCAACAATTTACTCCGGATCTTCACCACCACCTTTCTTAGCAGTCAATACTCCAAATCCTTTATGGAGCGGCGCCTTTGATACCCGGCAGATGGTCTTCGTATTTGATGTTAGTCCGAACCCGGTATCCGGGGATTTCTACCAGATTATCGCCACTTTCGAGGGTTGTTCTCCAATAAACGGCATTATTCCTAGTGAATGAGTAAAGTAATGGGATTAGCGCGCATGGAACAGAAAATCGGTCGGAATAAAAATGGACCAAGCAGTGAACGGGGTCAAAGTTTGGTTGAGATGGCGATCGCCCTGGTGATCCTGCTGCTCCTGGTTGGCGGCATCGTCGATTTGGGGCGGGCATTCTTTACTTTCATGGCATTGAGAGATGCGGTTCAGGAAGGCGCTCTTTACGGTTCAGTTAATCCAACTCTGACTACGGAGATTAAGAACCATGTGCTCAACAGCTCGGACATGATCCCTGACCTGATCAGCAGCGGTGATGTCACGATTAATGTAATTGGTGCCGCCTGTACAGGAAATGGGATCCAGGTTACAGCGACCTACAGCGATTTTCCAATAACTATGCCGTTCATAGGCACAATTTTAGGTAGCCAAACCATCCCGATCAGCGCCACGATCACGGATACTATTTTGAGTCCAGGATGTAGTTAATTCCAAAGTATTATTGGGAGAGAATTGATGCTTCGAAAGCACGTATCATCTGAAAAAGGTCAAACTGTAGTTCTACTTGCGCTGGCATTCATCGTTCTTTTAGGATTTACAGCCCTAGCGATCGATGGCGGCATGGTTTATGCCAACCGGCGCCATATGCAAAGCGCCTCCGATGCGGCTTCCCTAGCCGGAGGCAGCGCGGTGGCGATGTACCTGGAAAACCATTACGTGGTTTACAACGACTGGAACTGCAGCGATCCCCGCGTGATCAAGGCGCAGATTAATGGTACCAACGGCGGTGAGATCACGGCTATCAAAAGTGCCTCCGTAAATGATTACACCATCGACGCCGATATCAGCGACATGAATGGAGTGGATACGGATTGTATTCAAGGCATCGACAATGGCAGCTGGATCGAACGCTATATCGATGTGAAGACTTTCATTACTTCGGATACACCCACTGCATTTGCCCACTTTGTCTACAATGGTCCCTTGCGAAACACGGTTGAGGCGGTAACACGGGTAAAACCTCGCATTCCGCTGGCATTTGGCAATGCGATCGTGGCTCTGGGAATGGATTGTCAGGATTCCGGGATCGAATTTGATGGCAGCAGCGGCGTTTCAGTTACTGGAGGGGGTATTTTCTCGAATTCCTGTATCGACACCCAGGGTGGTGTGGGCGTGACGGTATATGGTGGCCACGATATTACCTGCCGGACACCAAATTGTTATGACGACCATGGAGGAGCGGGAACTGTCAATCCCCATCCAGAAGAGGGAATGGGTCGCGCGCTGCCGCGTGAATCCTATGCTGTTCAAGAGCCGCAATGTTCAAGTATGCCGGATAGAGGTGAGTATAACAATGATGGCACGCTAGAACCTGGAAGATACAGCCGCATCCGTATTCAAAATGGCGATCATATATTTGAACCTGGATTGTATTGTGTTTCCGGAGAGGTGACCATCAATGGTGGTACCGCGGTGGGCACAAATATCACCCTTTATTTAACGGCAGGTGACTACAATTCCAGTGGTAATGCAACGATTAATTTCACTGCACCACCAGTGCGCAATTGTGGTGCACCTTGCGAGACACACAACGGATTGCCTGGGCTGCTGATTTACCTGGCGGAGGGGAATACTGGTGAAGCTGCCTTGTTGGGCAACGAAGATTCAAACTACCTTGGCCTGGTTTACGCTCCAGATGGTACGATCCAGGCAGGCGGGACGAGCTCCACAATGGCGGAAGTGCACGCGCAGCTGATCGCGCACGATGTGAAAGTTCATGGGAATACCGCCGTGACAATTAACTTCGATGATGGTTTGAATTATCAAATACCAGCGTCACTTGATCTGAATAAGTGACGAACCTAATTTTCCGGGCGTAGGGGGTATGATCAGGGCTGCCATACACACGGCAGCCCTTTTGTGTTGTAGTAATTCGTGGAGCTTCTTTATCTGGACATAGATTGTTTTGTCGTCCTAGACAGTCAGATTGAGGCGAGGATAGCTCTGCACCTGTAGAGGGAGTGGGAAAATCTCCCGTGGATTAAGCTAATCCCCTTAATCTATATGAATGCAAATAATTGCAAAGCTGCAAAGTAACAAATTGGTTATGAAATGGTTGGAATTAAATGAGTATAATATTGCTAAATCACTACTTTTTACGGAAATCTTCCAAAACGAAGATGGATTGAGATAGTGATTTTCCACAATTTTCCGGGCGTAGGGGGTGTGATGGGGACTGCCATACACACGGCAGTCCTTTCACTTTAAGGTCTATTCTCTCAAATCAGATTGAGAGTGAGAATTCCTCAAATAGAACTTCATCAAACAAATCAGTTAACCGAGATGCAGACACTCCAGGGATCCCTAAATTCGTTCTGGGTGTTAAATAAGAGCACCGGGCAGGCAACCCGGCGGCGCCCAGAGGGACCTACTTACCGCTGCTTCCTCTCGGACCTGACGGAGTTCGCAGGTTTCTGCCGCGCCGGACCCACCCGGTAACTCACAGATGAGGATACCTCAGCTATATGCGAGTGTCAATCTTCGCTTGGATTTTGACGGCTGTAATAAATGATGGCGATGACTATGATGAAAAACACCCCAATAACAATGACCCATACCGGCCAACCGGTAAGTGGTCCAATGGCCGGTTCCTGGATGCCCTCGATAGTTTCCCCGCCTTCCCAGGTGAGGATATAGGCCGTGATATCGTTGATATTTTGATCAGTTAATGGTCCGCCATGTTCCTGGCTCCACCCCGGCATGGCTGAACCTTCTATCCCAGTCTCAATCACAGATTTGACCCGTAGATCCGGTCTGAAAGAGGGCCAATCTTTAGCCAGAGTGGCACCGACACGACCTTCACCTTCCAATCCATGACAGACCGCACAGTTGCTGGCATACAAAACAGCTCCGCGATTTGGATCTCCAGAAATTCCAGGAGGGGGAGTCAACGACAATCTTGAGCTGGGAGTGGCGGTAGGAAAGATGTAGATAGGTCCTCCATCTTGCCAGCTCAAGATGTAGAATGTGGTGGCATCAATTTCCTGATCGGTTAAGGGTCCACCGTAAGCCAATCCCCAGGCTGGCATAAACGTACCGGGGATGCCTCGTTCAATCACATCGCGAACCCTCAGGTCAGGGCGGATGGAGGGCCAGTTCTTTGCCAGCGTTGCTCCCACTCTTCCTTGACCATCTTCCCCGTGGCAGACAGCACAGTTCTCGGCGTAAATCTGCGCACCCTGCTCCAAAAGCTCTTCCTCAGCTACCTCTTGGGCACCAGCAGGTGAGGTGAACAATAATGCTGCGGTCAAAACCAAACCAAAAATGATGGAATAGCCAGCGAGACGCTTTAGTGAAGGTATCATAAGTGCTTCACAATCTCCAATTTTTAGCGCAGGGAAAGTAAGTAGGCCACCAGGTCTGAAAATTCTTCAGAAGCGAGCAATTCGTTGTAGTTCTTCGGCATGACATCATCCTGGAAACCCTCAACCACATAGGCGCTCGGATCCAGGATCGATTCCTGGATATAATCCTCGGCAGACATTCCAGGGATCCGGGTTTCAGCAACCGTGCCGATATTCGTCTGGTTGGGACCAACCGTACCGGCGCTGAGTCCTTCAATCGTATGACAACCACCACAGCCACGGTCCAGAAATACCCGTTGACCCCGGGCGACAGGATCGGCTTCTTCTTCGGGACTCGGAGTTGGGGTGGCCAATTCCTCAAGTACAAATTCTTCCAGGGCAGTTGATTCCCAATTTAATATAAACGTAGCCACATTTTGAATCTGATCTGGCCTCAATGGACCGCCAAATTCGTCCGACCAGGCTGGCATGGCAGGTCTACCCTGGCCTGCATACTCATCAGGTCTGGTAGATGTTGCCCGACCACTTGCGACTGTGGAGATGATGTAATCTTCCAGGCTGCCGGACCAGCCGACTTCCTCCAACCGGGTAGTGAAGAATTGCCCATCGTTAATTGGAGGACACAAACCTAGAATCCCCTCCCCTTTTGGACCATGACAGCCGCTGCAGTTATTTTCATAAACAGTGGCGCCTACTTCGATCGCCCTGGCATGCTGAGCTTCAGCCTCTTCGGCCATGCGATCCTCTTCATTAAAGGCATAAATAACCACGATGACTGTGGTGAACGAAACCAGGATTATGCCTAGAAGTATCTCCAAATTGAAACGCGACATGTTGTTCTTTGTGTCCTCCGAATGGATGAAGCTGATTACTCCCCTTGACTATTGCTATGAATGTAGACATGTTTTTCGTACGTATTTCTTTCTCCCGTTTCCGGATCATCCCAGGTGATTCGCATGGTGACTTTCTTCAAATCTTCCTGCCAGTTCTCGATCACGATCACTGCATCTCCATTGGGTATAGCACCGGATTCAATGACTTCATTCACCCGGTGGCTGAAAAGCGCATAGAATTCCTCCAGCTCAGGGCAGCCAAAATCCAGCTCCGGACAGAGATTATCGATAGGTGTCTCATTGACGATATAGAATCCCTGTTGAAGCTGGTCATACGGCACACCCTGTAGAGGTCCATGTCCTTCTTCGGGAGACATGTCCTGGATGATACGCGTCGCCGCAGGCGTCTCAATGCCATATTGGGGGAGTCCCATATAGCTGAGCAGGATCAGGATCAGAACACCTAGAACACCCAGACTGACCGCTACTGGTCTCTTCACAAAGGAACGGTGAGGATTGCGATCAATATATGGTATCGCAAAGAGGAGACCGAATATTAAACCCGGGATGATGATACCCATCAGCGCTTTATCACCCAACTTCAACAAACCCTGCAGCCACCAGAAATACCACGGGGCCTTGGTATCGAGCGGTGTTTGCTGGGGATTGGCAATCGATTCTAATGGTGCTCCGCCATAAAAGAAGATGGTTACCAAGAGAAGGATGAACAAGCCCAAGATTACAAGGTAAACCTCATGAGAGAAGAGGTCTGGCAAGAAATCAATGCGGCGCTTGACATCTTTTTGTTTTTCTTTGGAAAGATCTCCTTCTTGGTATCTGGCGGGCATTGAAATCCCATGCTCACGGGCGACTTTGTAGTAGTGAATGCTTAGCACCAATACTGCCAGTAATGGCAGCAGGATTATATGCAGCAGGTAAGCCCTCAAAAGACCTCCAGCTCCAATATCGGGAGCTCCACGAAGTATAAGATTAAGTTCATTTCCGATAAGTGGTGCGGATTCAGCCATGCTAGTGCCGATGGTCACTGCCCAGTACGCCAGTTGGTCCCACGGGAGTAGATAACCAAAGAAACTGAGGAACAATGTTATTATCAGCAAAATCACACCGGTAAGCCAGGTAAATGAACGCTCTTTTTTGTATGATCCGGTGAAATAGGTGCGCAGCATATGCAGGAAGGTGAAAATCACTGTCGCTTCGGCGCCCAACCGGTGGAGATCGCGCATCAGATTTCCGAAGGGGACTGCACTCATAATTTCCAACATCGAGGTGTAGGCGCCCTCAGGTGTTGGTACATAGTAAATCATCAGCACAATGCCGGTGATCAACTCGACGGTATAGAAGAAAACAACCCAATAACCCAATCGGAAAGTATGGGATAGGATCGTGCTGCCTTTCTGGTAATAACGTGGCCGGATATGGAAAAGGAAGCTGGTGGTATGAACTTTAAACCGGGGATTCGGTTTTTCGGTCGGAGGATCACCCCGCATAACAGCTCGCAGCTCGTCTAAACCGAGACCAGCTGTGATAATCCGGACGCGATTGTCAATTGCTGCACCAAGTCTCTGGCGCATATCCTGAATATTTATGGACCTAAGCATATATCTTCCCCGAACTTGAGTTATTTAATCGGATCAATACTTATGCGCGACGATCGCCAATGATGCGTGCACCGGTATCAACTTTCACGATGGCGTTTGGAACATCTGGGACAGGTATTGGGTCGCCAGTCGTAGGATCTGTTTCGACGAGGACTTCTCCTTCTGGGGTTTCGATGCGTATGACGAATCGATCCAGGTCGCGCGGCGCCGGTCCCAGGATAAAAGTCCCCACTTTTTCGAACTGGGAACCATGACAAGGACAAATGAATTTTATTTCTTGTCCATTCCAATTATACAGACAACCCAAATGAGTACAGACTTTATAAAGGGCAATCAATCCCTGTGGGGTATTGCTTAACCAGAACTTGGTCTTGGCAAAATTTTCTGGTGAATCAACGACATCCGGTAAACTCTCAACGGTTCCAGCGGTTATAACCCCACCGAATTCACCTTCTTTAAAGCGTGGTAAGACGAACAGGTAAGTTACACCAGCTACAGATATCGTCAAAAAACCCATCGAGACCAACCAGGCGAAATTAAGAAATTCTCTGCGATTTACCGGTACTCTTTCCTGGGTTTCCTCGTTGGGAGTAGCTTCCTCAGCGGTCATAAAGAGCGCTCCTCTCTTAATGTTCCTTTAACGATTGGTATTTTAACATATTGGGGCTGAGGTAACAAGACAAATCAGGTAGAAAATGTTTCCCTCACATCCAGACATAGTTTACCAATAACCACTGTCCAATGGATCAACCCTGCTGTGAAAAATGAGAGTGATTTAAAATATCCAAAAGGGTGATTCAATCATCACCCTGGTAAAATTTAATTCACTTTAATCCGCAAGAACTGGACTGCATGGAGGAGAACATGGAGCTATCAGAGTTTCATTCCCGTCTGGCGAATACAGCCATGATCTATTGCATCGTGATGGCCGTCTGGGGTCTATGGCGATTTTTTAGAGGTCAGGGGTTAAGTGGAGGATATTTCGGGGCGCTGGTGATCGCAGAGATTTTGTTGGTGATCCAGGGCATATTGGGATTAATATTATGGTTTGGAGTGAGTACCGTTCGACCAGGTTTTGTGCACTGGATCTATGGCGTTGCATTAGTCTTAGGTGCGCCTATTGTTTACGTGTATACCAAGGGCAGACAGGACCGTCCTGAAATGCTGCTCTATTCGGTGGCGTTTATCATCATGATCGCGCTGGTTTTGCGGGCGATGGTTACTGCTGCCGCATGAGTCCTTCCTCAGATTTTTTTCTTAATTTTGGAAACCATTCGGAGATATTAATCACCATCATACGACCAATCCCACAGCCAGTATGCCAGACCTTTCCATTCTCCCCATTTCTCAAAGGCCTGTTCGACTTCTGTAGGTGTGATCGATTCACCGTCATACCATTCGTGGGAGACCATTTTTAATGCCCACGAATCTATGGTCAAGTAGCTGTAGTGCCCCAATAACATCAGCAAGTTGGCCACCGCGTAATTTCCCACTCCCTTGATTGATAACAGGCTATCGCGAACCTTCTCTACTGGTAAATCTGAATCTTTCAGGGTTTCCAGGTCGAATGTCCCGGAATTGACCTCTCGAGCCAGGTTCAAAATATAAGGCGAGCGGTAGCCAAGGCGTGTTTCCTCGCGCAAGGTTTTTTCATCACTTTCAGTAATCGATTCGGGTTTTGGAAATGCCTTAGCGGTGCCGCCTCCAGGGATTGCTTTACCGAATTGGGCGACCAATGTATTGGCCATGCGGATTGTTCCGCTCCAGGCAGTATTGGTGGTCAATATCGTCTTGATGGTGTCTTCGAATAAGGTCGGCGATCTCAGGATGCGACCCTGGGCTTTTCTCTCAACGTGCTCGAGCTTCGATTCTCCGCGGGCTAACTCGTAAAACTCTGAGAAATCTTGATCTAATCCGAGCATCCAGGTAACCGCTTCAGAGATTTCATGCTCCTCTATGTCACTGATCTGGTCCTTGATCTCTACTGAAACACCATCCAAGATCTCTTCTATGACGAGCTTCAATACCCGCTGATTTTCCAGTTCATGGACGTAAGAAAACTCACCAGATTCATCATCCAGGTTGAACGGAGCGAGTCGGGCCCAGCCATGGGAATGGATGACTGAGTGAAGCGAGAATGGCGGTTTTGCAGCAATTTCTAATTTCATCATTGTGTCCTTGGGAATCTGGAGATCAACTATATTATTTTCACGGCTCGGTTTGGCTTTTATCGTTGGATTATACTCCGCTGATTTCGCACACCACAAACTTTTTGAGGATAATTATGGATCGTTGGAATAATTGGATTTCCTGACATTTTGTTAGGGAATACAGCATAACAATAACTATATTCATGACAAATCTTGTGATTCGACACCAAAATAGTCATTTTTCAAGAAAAAAAGCATCTTTCGGCATTCTCTGGAGTCGCTTGCTAGTGTGACATAGCTTGCACGATTTTAATTGCTAAAATCGGTTGGTTTTCAGCTGAATATGCACATAACAGGTCAGATCAACCATTTATATCTAAAATCTGAGAGATACATTGCTTTTTTTTTTAGGATTGATTGTAATAGTATCCCTTAATTTTCGTTATTAATATTGAATTCACGCTTTGATAATTTTTCCTTTTCGAGATAGATTTTGTAAAGAGATTGAATGTGAATGGTACTTTACGCGAAGCTATTGAATTGTTCAATAGTGGAGAAAAACAAAAAGCAGCCAAGTTATTTGCAGCGCTGGTAATTGAGCAACCATACAATGCCAGCGCCTGGTATGGTTTGGCACTTTGCCTGGACGATACAGAGAAACAGATTTACTGTCTGCAAAAAGTACTGAGCATAAATCCCAATCACACCATGGCAAGACAGATGATTGGTCAGCTGTCAGAAAAGCCGGATACGAAAGAATGCCCTTATTGCGCAGCCTCTATCCTGGAAGAAGCAGTTATCTGCAGCAATTGCGGAAGAGATTTATTAGCGGGAGTTTCAATCGAAAAAGAACAGGTTGACGTACACGAACCTGAGGTACAGCCTGAACCACCAAAGATTAAAAAGCAACCAGTTTGGATCGCGATCAGGGATAAAGCAAGAGAACCCATAGATTCTGGTTTCATAAGAGGATGTGGATTAATTCTTATAATGATAGGCGTGCTAGGGGCGTTAATTTATGCCATTTACGTGATGGAGCCATCATCCCTTGAAACCCCCGAGGAAATTGTCTACGCTCCCAATCCTATAAGAACGTCCAATCCAACCACAGTTGCAACTAATCCTGATCCCAGTCCAACTAATATTTCTAGAGCTTATACCGATAATGCGAATCCAAATCCTGTCACTAATCCCGATCCCAGTCCCAGCCCATCGTCCATAACTCCCCCATACTTCGAAGATTTCACCGATGGTTCTGGAATCTGGCATGTTCGTAACGATGATGAAGTTAGTTTTGAAGTATCCGGTGGACAATACGTGATCAAACCCAAGAACCCAGGGGGTTCGTGGTGGACCAGTCCACTCGCAGATTTGGACAACATTCGCTTGGAGTTTACCTCAAGTTTCTTGTATACCTATCCCATGGAGGATGGTGGCTTTCGAGTAAATTTTCGCTGCGTGGATACCGACGCGGAAGATTGCTACAAGATGTTTGTATCCGAAAATGGATATATTTATGTTCATCGAGATGAAACAACTCTAGTTGAACACAGGCTATCACAGCACATTAATCTTTATGACCATCTCAATGAATGGGTGATTGTAATGGATGGTTCAGATTTTGAAATTCACTGCAATGGCGAGTTGCTGACAACTTTTTCGGACAGCAAATATAAAAGTGGAGATTTTGGGTTTGGCGTATTTAACTCTGAGACTGATAAATGGGGGTTTAACGGTGTTGCATTTGATAATGTTAGGGTGTCTTCTTTAGAATAATAAATATTGGGATCTCAAAAGTATTCATAGTTCTGAATTTAGCCCAATCGCAAAATAATTAACTCAATTCTCCTAAATATCAGTAGGAAGGATCCTCGGTAAAAGAAAAGAGAAAGTATAAATTAGTCGCCTTATCATCCAAATTGCGAGGTTCTCTCCTTCTATTGTGAGCTCATTAATTTGATATTGATATTCCTGTATGCTACAATGTGATTAGAATCACAAATACACCACATTTCATTCATAGCTGGTGGGCGTCAGGAAAATATTGTAGCCTGACATACGTATCCCCGATTTTTGAAGTCCGCTGAAGATGCGTCAGCGGTTTTTTGTATTTAGGAGGGTCTTACCAATGAATATCAAACGTTTGTTAATAATCAGCGGCTCAACCTTAATTGGTTTTTCGATTTTCCTCATTTGGCTGATGTTCATACCACCGAAATTGACTCACGCCGCCAGTTATACTGTTTGTACCGAGGGTCCACCTAAATGCGACTACAGCTTAATTCAGGCTGCAGTGGACAAAGCGGGTGACGGCGATGTTATCAAGGTGGCAGCTGGCAAATACACTGGCATCAACACCAAAGGTGGGAAACCGCAGGTAGTTTACATCGATAAAAGTATCACTATCCGGGGTGGCTACACCACTTCGAATTGGACGATTTCAAATCCAGTTGCCAATCCAACGACGTTAGATGCGCAGGGAATAGGAAGGGTGTTGTTCATTACCGGGGACAAAAACATCACAGTTGAAGGTTTGCACATCACAGGGGGCAATGCGAATGGACTAGGTGGTGCCGCGGGGGATGATGCTGGGGGTGGGGTATATTGTCAATTCGCCACAGTTACTTTCAAGGACAATCAAATTTACTTCAATACAGCAAATTCAGCACAAACTGGTACTGGAGGTGGGCTGTACTTCACGGAAAGTGGTGTATTGCTTGACGGTAACACAATCTCGGACAATTTTGGCAACGGGGTGTTTATTTTTTCCTATGAAGCCAAGCTTGTCAATAACACCATTAAATCTAATAACCGTGGCCTATTCCTATGGGAAATTGATAACGCCATGATTATTGGCAACACAATCTCTCATAATGTCAATAATGGCCACTGCGGTGCATTGCAGACATTTGGTGACAATGTCACCATTATTGATAACCTTATTACCCGCAATTCTTCCGATTGGTTTGGTGGACTTTGTGTGGAGGGTAATAACGCCAAAATTATTGGAAACACCATCTCATTCAACACTGCCAAGTATGAGGGTGGTGGTGGCAATATTGGAAGAGACGTCGAGTTCATTGGGAATACGGTAATCTCTAACACTGCCAACGGTGGTGGCG
>JBFFEL010000089.1:0-16706 GCA_041558875.1 Anaerolineales bacterium | reverse complement strand
TCAGGGTGAAGTTGCCGCTGATGGCAACGGTATCGGTGCCAGTGGGCAGGATTTCAACCAGGTAGTCACCTGGAGCCAGCTCCACAGCGGCTTGAATATCGCCGTACTCGAAGCCAGTGAGGGCATCTGCACCATTAAGGCGTACGGTGACGGAAGTGCCGCTTGCGTCCGCTGCAAATGGCGCAAAGTGAGCTACATTAACAACCGCCGGGTTAGGCGTGATCCCGGTGATTGATTTCACTTCAAGCGGCCAACCATTGGCACCGCCAATGGCGAAGACATCGACAATGTCTCCGTCTGCCAGGGTGATGGAAGGCAGATCGAGCGCCACGGACTCACAATTAGAATTGGGCAGGGCGATCAAGAGATCATAATCGCCAGCCGGCAGCTCAAGGTAAGGATCAGTAAACTCTTTGAATTCTAGATCCTCCAGCACCACGGTACCTTCATCCGTACAGATATCCACTTCTGCCTCACCGCTGACAAAGGGAGCCAGGTGGGCGACTCGCAGCTTGGCGGCATCTGCAGCAGGGGTGGTGTCATCAACCAGCGGGAAGAGTTCCAGGGATTGGTTGGTACCATCACCAATGGCTGCCAGGGTGTACTGAACGCCGCCGTTCAGGGTGAAGCTGCCGCTGATGGCAACGGTGTCGGTGCCTGTGGGCAGGATTTCAACCAGGTACTCACCTGGAGCAAGTGCCACACCGGCTTGAATATCACCGTACTCAAAGCCGGTGAGGGCATCTGCACCATTTAGGCGCACTGTGACAGAAGTGCCACTTGCGTCTGCTGCAAATGGAGCAAAGTGAGCTACATTTACCGTAGCATCAGCCACATCATCAGATGAGATTCTCATCTGGTCCTGGAATTTTCCATAATCTGGGATAGCATTTGTGTATGCATTTGGGCTGCTGGCATATGCGACCCCAAACATTAATAGGAATATACTTATCAAACCGAATAATAAGTATATTCTTTCAGTACCTGATTTCAACATGGTTTCTCCTTTGAGATGTTAATTCCGGATTTTCACAGATTTATGCGGATAGTTTTATTTACTTGATTTCCAATTTAACCAGCATATAGTTTTTGTCGTCTGATAAATATCACCTCCAATTTTCACTTGATTGTCCAATTTTATCACAAATTTTACAAAATATCAATAATATGTCGACGATATCTGTACTTTTATTATTGATGCCTTATTTGTGGTCTCCCAACCGCTCATGGTAATGTGGGACAAGAAAGGTGAAATTTTATTGCTTGATAATAAACCCCTTGGTTGCCCCAGGTTTAGAGTGATCTACAATCAGGGAAAGAAGTTGATATAACCGTTGGCATGAAAATATGCGCCTATGCAGAGATAATCTTTACTCCGATGTTTTTAACTTCCATAATATGATGTTCAAATCTATTTAGAAGGCAGCTATTGAAAGCTCTGAAATGTCCCGAATACCCATTATGATGGTCTAATTTGTTGCAAGATTAACAAATGATCCCTCCTTCCCCAATCTTTTTTCTTAATCTAAGCTCAATCATTTCTTCTGTTATTTACTTCCTAACAATTTCCTTCCGCCTTTTATAGAAGTAAAAAAGCCGACAAATAGGTTGCGGCTTCAATGAAATAATTGGTGTTTGCAGATCCCTAAATCTGCTAATTACCCGCCAATAATTTAGTAGTCTTGAATATATTCTTGTTTATATTAAGATTATACAGAAATAAATAATAAATTTCAAGATCCATCTGTCCGAAGTCAAAGGCATAGACTGCACATTCAATTTAAGATGACAGACCTGCTTGGTGTGTAGGAATGAATACAATCAATTCTAATGACCGATCGCACTTAATAAGTTTGTCAACAGTAAAAAGAATCCCAATAATTCAAGTGATTTTGAAAAAAATAGATTCTTATTTTTTAATATCTTACGGACTTGATACCAGCTTCCATCCAATCAAGCCATTATGTGATCAATTCACCCATATTGAGCAAGGAAGCTCCAGCGTCATTGAGGTATACTGCCCGGGAAAGCTATCTACTGTCAGCGAACCCCCAATTACTGCCAGCAATGTACTGTATAGTTCCAACCCTTGTCCGTTGCTGGAAAAGGTCAAATTCTTATTGATTTGCGATAAATTGACGAAATTTCGCGGTTCGCATTGTCGGTTTTCTGGTTCGCTCCAGTCTCTTTCCTTGATATTACATTTCCGATTGTATTCACCTGGTGGCAATTGAATATGAAAGCCTACACCATTATCTTCTAATTTAATACGCAGCTCGCATTCATCCTGGATCTCAATAACAATTTGCAGGCAAAGTTGGACGTCGTCTCCCTCACCTCGGCCGTGGCGTGCCGCGTTCCTTATACCTTCCCTAACTGCAGCATAAATAACCCCAGAAATCAAAGGCGGAAGCTTGTTGGCTAATTTTTCAGCATGTGTTTCAATCTGCCACTCTACTTTGTCGAAAGCGCCTTCCATTTCGAGCTCCACTGTTTGTTGCAGCGAGCCAACCAGCCCTATTTGCTTGATGGTAGGCACAGTTGTTGGCGATAAAGATTGCAGTAGATTCGAGAGCTGCTTATGAATCTCATTCAGATACTCAAGAGCTTTACCGTTTTCACTTCCCGGAACAGCCAATTCAAGGATTGCGGTATGTACCTGCGGGAGAATCTCATCATGGACTTTTCTTCGCACGCGCTGATCAATCACCTGGCCAGTTACCATATGTTTGCGCTGTAAATGAAGCAGGCGACGAGTCAACTCTATACTTGCCCGCGCATCGATCAACCTTTCACCAGTCGCCTGGGCGATCTCGATCTCTTCTTGTGTATATGGACGGCCTCCCAATTTCTGACCCAACAACATCATTCCGCTCAATCCGCTTTCTCGCCACAGGGGTACAGCATAAATCGCGCCTTCAGTCTGGCCGGATTCCAATGAACAGCCATCTGGATTTCCATCCTGCAATTTCGCCGCAATTCCTTCCAAATCTCGCGCATAGAATTCATTCCCGGGTGGGTAAAAAGATGGCTGCCCGGTCAAGAGCGCCAATTGACCGTAAGGGAATAATCCTGCTCTTTCTGATTCAAGCACATTTTGGCAAAGCACATGAAAGAGAGCTTCCAATTCCTGCTCAGCCTGATTACGATCAACGCTGCTTCTCTCATTAAGTAGTGAGTCGATCATCTTCTGGCTCGAGGCGAAAGGGCGCAGGTTTGTGATCAATCGCTCTCGTTCCGCATATGAATGCCATACTAATATTGCGAAGAAGATCATCATTACCACGGCAGAGAGCAGTAAAGTGAAAATCGGGTGCAGCTCAGCCACCAGGCTCCCAGAGACAAGCAGGCTGAATCCCGCAGCCATGCTCACTGCCCACTGCCAATACCGGGCAAGAGCCCGGCGTGGCAGCGTCTTTCCTGTGAACACCTCATAAGAAACCACGGCTTGCCCCAGCAGCAAGATACTAAGTGCAATCATCAACGCGATCCCAAGATCTAACCAGCCAATCGCGGTGATCTGCTGAGATTGAAAAACACCTTCCATCACGATCCACACCATTACTCCACCTAACAGAAGGCTGACACAGAGCAACAGGATAGAGGTGGCCATCAACCAGCGGCGTGCACCGGCGCGGGCCAGTTCGCCCATCAATCTTCTTGATTTTTCCGCGTGCCATAATGCATCCATCGAAAGCCCAATGCACAGCACGTAAAACAGGATCAAGGCCGCGATGCCGATGATTGCTGGGAGGACCACAAATCGACCTGATACAAGATCGTTTAATGATGGCAGCAGATCTGTAAATACCACCAGACTTATCAAAATTAATCCGTACAGAACTACTAGGGCAAGCCATTTACGCTGCCGGTGATTCAATCTGCTTCGACTGGAAGTATCTTCCTTAGGATGGTCCCAATAACCCGTATACCACAGCACTGCCAGGTACCACATGAATGGCAAGCTGACTACTGACATCCAGCCAATCTGCCACCAGAACTTCAAACCCGGAGTAATTACATAGATCCCCTGCACCATAATAGCAGAGTGGCTGGCAAAGAATATCGATCCCAGCAATAGACCGGTTGATGATAGCCAGATTCCCCATACTCGTCTTTCAGCATTTAAGAGTACCGTCAAACCCAACCACAACAGGAGCAAGGCATTAAACAATGAGACTGTCAGCATTGCCCAATCAAGCCCAATCAATCCGGTCATTCGCCCTCCCAGGGAGTCCAGTTACCACGTTCATCCAGCACTAAAGGAATGCCATATTCATCCCAGGCCATCAACATGCCAATCTGAACAATGAGCGCGGCGCGGGTGCGGGCTACCTTCTCATCTGTGGTTGTCTCGTTCAAGCCCCAGGCTGCATAAATTTGCCCGTTTGTACGACTGATGGTGCGCTTATCTTTAAATCCCAACCGGGCAGCAATCTGCTCATTGGTCATTCCACTCGCCAACATATGCGCTACCTCCTGTTCGTTCGGTTCAAGCAGCGCCATCGGTGTGTTTTCGTCCTTGTGCCGCACTTCCTGTACTCGAGCTTCAATTTCTGGGTCGATGAAGCTGCGCCCTGCCCGAGCATCTTTCAGCAGTGGCACGATCAACTTTGGCAGAAGGTAATTTGACTTGCGCACATAAGCATAATGGCTCAAGATGCCTGAATTACGGAAATCTCTGAAATAAACTTCGTCATCTTGAATGGAATAGAACACGACCGGGATGCGTGGAAACTCCCGTCTGATATTAACGGCTGCTTCAATACCGTTCATATCACCAGATAGCTGGACGTCCATCAATATCGCTTCCGGCTGCTGTTCGAAGCAGAATTCCAGGGCTTCCTCGCCGCTCTGGCAGGCGCGAACGACCCTTATCTCACCAGTGGCCTCCAAACCTGTCTGCAGTGCTGGTCGTAATTTTGAATTGTCTTCTACTAGCAATAAAGCGATCATCGATTTTTTCCAGGATAAGAACGGTAGAGCATGATGTCAAGCACTTGAGTGCTTAAAGTTTGCGGTTCATGCGCTCGATATTTCATTACCAATCCCCTAATATGGTAAAGATTTTAGATCAATTGCCCTTGCAATTGCTATCAAAGGAGCCTATTTATGAAGGTAAAAATGATCTTACCGGCTTTGACCGAGGCAAAAAGCCCGTTTTGGCGACCGATCAAGTACTCCCTCTTTCCTCCCTTGGGATTGGCCACACTGGCTGGATATCTTGATGAATCGGATGAGGTCACGATTCAGGATGAGCATGTTGAGACCTTAGATCTTGATGACCAACCAGATCTGGTTGTTATCCAGGTTTACATCACTTCTGCTTACCGGGCTTACCAGTTAGCTGACCATTACCGCAGACGGGGGGCGTATATTTGCCTGGGTGGTTTGCATGTCACTGCCCTGCCGATGGAAGCCATCCTTCATGCGGATACAATTTTCCTTGGGCCTGGCGAAGATACGTGGCCGGTGTTTCTGGAAGATTACCGCGCTGGTCATCCAGGCAGAATTTACCGCTCCAGGGAGCGAAGTCTATATGGTGGGCCACCGGTTCGGCGCGATTTGATCAAGCGTCACCTGTACTTGGTACCAAATTCAATCGTGGTCTCTCGCGGCTGCCCGCATTCCTGCGATTTTTGTTACAAGGAGGCGTTTTTTAAAGGGGGAAAATCTTTTTATACCCAGGCTGTGGACCAGTCCCTGACGGAGATTGATCGACTGCCAGGGCGTCACCTGTACTTTCTGGACGACCATCTCTTCGGTCATCCACGATTTGCCCGCTCATTGTTTGATGGCCTGCATGGCATGGGTCGCCTCTGGCAGGCAGCTGGCACGGTGCAGTCCGTTTTGCGTCCCAACCTGCTGGAAAAAGCTGCTGCCAGTGGTTTGCGCAGCTTATTTGTCGGTTTTGAGACGCTCAACGAGAATAATCTACGATCCCAACATAAGATTCAGAACCGGAACCGGGATTACATTGATGCCATCAAACGTCTGCACGATCTCGGGGTGATGGTTAATGCCAGCTTCGTCTTTGGCATGGATCACGACGATGAGCATGTATTTGACCGAACAGTAGAATGGGCTGTCAACCACGGGATCGAGACGGCCACCTTCCACATCCTGACCCCATATCCAGGCACAGCCTTGTACGCACGCTTATTCGGCCAGGGACGCATCACCTCCCAGGATTGGGATTTGTATGACACCCGCCACGTAGTCTTTCGGCCGGCTGGTCTATCCCCCAGCGAATTGGAAGCTGGCTACTGGCGGGCATACCGGGATTTTTACAGGTGGGGTTCAATCCTGCGCTCCTCATGCGCCCATCCAGACCTGGTCGATAGTTTGCGTCATTTCGCCTATGCTGCCGGTTGGAAAAAGTTTGAGCCTCTCTGGGATTGGGTCATTCGCGCCAGGAGAGTGGCAAATTTTCTGCCTTTGCTCGAATCTATTTTGGCTGGTTTTGGGAATCTGGATAGCAATAAAGAACCGCTTCCAATCGATAATTTTCCCCTGCGAAACATCCGGAAATTATTTGATAGTGAGTGAAGGATATCCGTAAATTTATTGGTTGTAATATGGGAACAAAACGATATATAGGATGGTAGCCACAACACAAGCTGCAATCATTGCTGGCAGACCACGTCGACTCCACATAGCCGATGTGATCGGGGTGCGCGTGCGCTCCGACAATGATGCGACCACGATATTGGCTGAAGAGCCGATTATCGTCCCATTGCCGCCAAAACCTGCCCCAAATGCCAAAGCCCACCAGAGGGGAGCTGTGTTGATTCCCGAAGCATCCAGTTGGAGGATGACAGGGATCAATGCAATGGTGATAGGGATGTTGTCAACGATGGCTGAAAGGATTGCCACAACCCAAATAAAAATGACTCCGAGCAACACCGGGTTTAAGCTGGCAGCTTCCGCCATCACTTCAGCTACCTGATCGAGGGCACCAGAAGCCTCAAGCCCACCGACCATAACGAACAATGCGATGAAGAAGATGAGCACGTTCCATTCGATGCGCTCGAAAACCTCTTGGGTATTCGGCCGGACCCAGAGAAAAGCGACTCCAGCAGCTGACAGCGCAATGAATGATGAACTGAGCCCCAACAGCTCTTGTAAGAAAAATAACACGATCGTTCCGGTCAACACGATAATCACTTTCCTGGCTGTGGAGGGATCATCCAGCGCTCTAGCAGGATCGAGCGCCTGGACCGAATCTGCATTTACTGGTTTTATGCGTAACTCTTTTCTGAATAAGAAAAGCAACAAACCCAGCACCACCAGCCATGCGAAGATCACAACTGGCAAAGCATTCGCCAGGAAATCGTTGAAAGAAAGACTGGCAGCCGAGCCGATCAGCACGTTGGGAGGATCTCCGATTAAAGTACCAGTACCACCTGTATTAGAAAGGAGAGCCAAAGATATCAAGAGCGGTACTACACTCATGCCAAGAATCTCGCCGATCAGAATAGCGACTGGGGCGATGATCACAACTGTGGTGACATTGTCAAGCAGCATTGAAAGTACTGTGGTGACGGTTCCCAACATGATCAGAAGCAGGAAGGGATTGCCTTTTGACCAACGCCCCACCAGGGTAGCCAGGTATTCAAAAAAACCGGTGGGCTGTAGTAGAGCCACCAGCGTCATCATGCCCAGCAAGAGACCCACCGTGTGAAAATCGATCGCTTCAATCGCCAGCTCTTCACTGTAGAATCCAGCATAGATACCCACGCCAACCATGATCGCTGCTCCTGCGATAGCCGCGATAGTCCGAGGTATCCACTCAGTAAAAATCACCACCAGAATGACAAGAAATATGATCGTTGCTATATACATGATTTATGAGGCTTTTTTCTCTTCCATGCACTCCCACCAAGTAGCGAGCAATGCCCGGCCGATATCGACGCGAGATGCTAGTCCGACCAGCTTTCCCTCTTCATTTATCACTGGTAAATCGGATAATTGATGCTTATGGATGAAAGCGAAGGCTCGCAACAGACCGGAATTTTCTTCAACATAGGTGGGTTCTTCCATGACATCTGATATCGAATGGAAGAGATCTTCCTCGGAGGGTTCTCGATCCTCCATTGCACCAAAATCACCCACGTAATCAATATCTTCGATCAAATCAACAAAGGCTGGCATGATGAGGTGCAGTAAATCACGCAGCTGTAAGATCCCTACCAGGTGATTATTGTCGTTTACAACTGGCAGCATCCCGACGTGATTTGCACAGAATATGTTCGCAGCATCGCTTGTAGTGGCTGATACGGGAATCGAAACGATCTCTTTCTTCATACATTGGTTGACTAACATAGCTTTTCCTCGTCTTTCAACTATTAATAACAGAAGCAGGCAACGAAATTATAAAATTTCTATGCTCGAGATATGATACCACCGGATACAATGAAGAGTAACCGCGTTAGGCTGTTGATTCTGAAGTTCCTACGGTCAGAAGCTTGATCTATTCCGGAAAAGAATGACCAAAATTTTACCAAGTAATCAGGATTATGTTTTGAATTTTCAATATCAAAGAGTAAAATATTGTCAGAGGGTGAATTTCAATCGAGAAAAAATCCACCGGATCACCCAAAAGGGCTTATGTCAGAACCTTATATCACACAAATCAATATTCCAGCAGATTTCATTGACCTCGGCATGGGCAATCCCGATCTGGATTTATTACCGATGAAGATGTTGCAGAAATCGGCTGAATCTTTTTTCCTTAAGGGAGATGCCCGTTATCTCCAGTATGGATTGGAGCAAGGGGATGGCTATTTTCGCCGCTCTCTCGCTGAGTTCTTAAGCAAGGCCTATGGTGGAGAGGTCGATCCCGATATGCTGTTTGTCACTGCGGGAGCTTCTTCTGCGCTTGATCTGCTCTGCACACTCTTTACGCGTCCCGGAGACACCATTTTCGTTGAAGAACCATCATATTTTCTGGCACTTCGCATATTTTCAGATCATGAATTGCGCGCAATCCCCATATCGATGGATGATGATGGCTTGAATATTGAGGAATTAGATGAGAAGTTAGCGGAACACCAACCGAAGTTTCTTTACATAATCCCTGCTTTCCAGAATCCAAGCGGGATAACGCTCTCACCAGCACGACGAGATCTGTTGGTTGAGCGCGCCCGGCAGCATAATTTCCTGGTGTTGGCGGATGAGGCTTACCAGTTCTTGCCATTGGCACAGATACTGCCGAGATCATTCGCCGAATTCACCAGGGAAGTGGAGCAGGTCATCTCAATCAATTCCTTCTCCAAGATCCTGGCTCCTGGTCTGCGTTTAGGATGGATCCAGGCGCACAATAAGCTCGTGCAGCGCTTAACGGGAAGCGGTTTATTAGAGAGTGGGGGCGGCATGAACCCATATACATCTGCACTGGTGCGAGGGTTAATTGAATCTGGTGAGTTGGAGGGAAATATCACCAACTTGCGCACAGAATATCGCGCCCGGCTCAAGGCAGTCGATTCTGCTTTGCGATCATATCTGCCTTCTGCTGAATACAAGCTCCCTGATGGAGGATTCTTCTTCTGGGTCCGGTTACCAGGCATACATGCAGCTGGTTTACGCAGCCAGGCGCAAGATTACCAGGTTGATTTCCGTCAGGGATTGTTATTCTCTAGCCGGTCCGGATTGGAGGACTATATTCGTTTAAGCTTTTGTTTCTATAAGCCGGATGAGATTGAAGAAGGCATTAAACGTTTGGGAACTTGTGCGGAAGATTTTTCTGGTCAGAGATCCGGATAACTCAACCTGATTACGTCGGATAGGGATTGAGGCTTCATCTTTGGCAGACCTCATTCCACTTCACCTGGCTCAAGTCTTGGTCGGGAGGAGTGGACCTTCAATCGCAAGGAGCACGGCCTCATCCAGATTTAGGGACTGTCCTTCCTGCCAGGCAGATTGAAAGACCGATTCGCCCGCCTCCTCTTTGATCTCAGCCAGTTCTCTTTCGTATTCAGCTAGGTCCACAAAATTTACTGGCCGGTTGATTCTTCCCCGAATTGCATCAGCTGCTCCTAACAGTTTGGCAGCATGAGCCAGACGAGCCTGGTGCAGGTCACCATCTTCTCCCTGGGATTCCGCGTGCATAATGTAGGCAATCGATTCCATCGTTCTGACTCCTGCATCAGCCCGGCCAGAATCTCGCCAGCCAATTATCGTCTCCCGGTATAGACGGGTTGCCTTCTCCAGATCACCCTGTTGCCTGGCTAAATCAGCCAATAAGCTGCGCGCTGGATTAGCGGCGTAATCATCATCCAATTCTGAATAGATCTCCAATACCTGCTCCGCCATGCGTTTTGCCTGGTCAGCTTCTCCAAGAAACAGCTTTATGTCGGCAGCCACCTGGAGCAAACTCCCTTGACTCCATAGATCTCCACTTCTGACCAGCATTGTCATCCCCCGGTCCCACCTTTCTTGAGCTTCTTGGGTGTAATGGCCTGTGAGGTGAAAAATGGCTGCTCCCCACCAGGCCATACAGATAGCTTTGTGAAAATTATGGCCGTGCTGCATCACAAAATCGTAATCTTCATCCAACCAATTTTGTATTGTCTCCTTGCCTCCAGTGAAAGCAGCCCCCAATTTAACGATTGTGTTTGCAAACGCTAATGTCGCCCAATCCTCGACTTCTTCAGCAATGGCCGCACTGCGGGACGCATAGTCCACACCAAGGCGAAGGTTTCTCGTGCCAGATGCTACATGGGCAGTGCCTAAGAAGGCCTTTCCGAGTAATAAACGATTATCTATCTCACCGTCGGTATTCGTGTAGAGGGAATCTTTTTCCGCCTGGGCTAAAACTGATTCCTGAAATTGGAGAACTTCCACGATGGGTATGATCTGGCTCCAGCCGGAACTGAATGATGCCGTAAACTGGATTGCTTTCTCCAGATCCTCCTGCAACGCCCAGGACCAGGCAGACCGAAAGTTTTCAGCTTCGGGTTTGAATCTCCTCCCCCAATCCCCAGGAGGGAGCAGATCCAATAAATCTTGGTGAGCCTCCAGGCTTTCTTCTAGATAAAAGGACATATGACGGTCACGCATCATTTTGCTTTCCCCGCTCTCAGCCAGTTTTTCCAGGGCATATTGCCGGATGGATTCCAGCATGGAATAGCGCATGCCCAGCTCAGTCTCTTCTGCCACGATCAGTGACTTGTTGACCAATTGCTCAATCAGGTCCAGCACTTGGTAGGTTTCCAGGGGTTCGTAGCCTGCGACTGCTTCAGCCGCTTCCAATTTCCAACCGTTTATGAAAACTGAAAGGCGGTATAGCAGGGTTCGCTCCTCCTCAGGCAACAAATCATAGCTCCAATCGATCAATGCCTGCAGCGTTCGCTGGCGAGGTAGGGCAGTGCGGCTGCCGCCGGTTAACAGGCGGAAGCGATCATCCAAACGGTCAGCAATCTGATCTGGCGATAACACTCGCGCTCGTGCGGCGGCCAGCTCGATTGCCAGTGGAATGCCATCCAGGCGCCAGCAAATTTGGGAGATATCTTCAGCATTCCCTGAGTCGAGTTTGAAATTTGGATTGACCTGGGAAGCTCGCTCAACAAAAAGACGAATTGATTCATATTGAGCTAGTTCATTTAACGATAAGTTGTTCTCCCCGGGAGGCAGGGATAATGACCTTACTCGATATGGTTTTTCCCCACCGATGCTAAAGGACTCCCGGCTGCTGGCGAGAATATGCACTTTTGAACAGGATTGAAGCAGGACATCAGCCACTCGGGCACATTCATCAATCAGGTGTTCACAATTATCGAAGATTAATAGACCGCGTTTATCTCGAAGGCTGTCAACGACCATCAGTTCCAAAGATCGAGCACCTTGATCCCTTACTCCCAATGGTGTAGCAATCGCCTGGATCACCTGTGCAGGATCGACCACTGGCGCTAATTCGATCAACCAGACACCGTGTAGGTACTGATCAAGAACGCCTTTGGCAGCTTGCAGGGCTAGGCGGGTTTTTCCTGTGCCGCCAGGTCCGGTCAGTGTGATCAGCCGATTGTCTTCGTTATGAAGCGTAAGCAGATTGTTGAGTTCTGCTAATTCGGCCTCCCGGCCAATAAAGCTGGTTGTTTCCAGAGGAAGATTGTTAGGGATCGTCCCCAGTGTTTTGAGCGGTGGAAATTCTGCAGGTAAATCTGGATGCAGCACCTGATATAGCTTCTCTGGCTGATTCAGCCCTCGTAGATAATGTTCACCAAGGTCAAGAAGTGTCACATCTTTGGGCAGCTTGCCAACAGTCAAATCAGCAATAGCCGCCGAAATCAAGATTTGCTCGCCTGAAGCTGTCCCCATTATCCTTGCCGCGCGATTTACAACTGAACCATAATAATCGCCCCCTCGTTGTTCAGCATCTCCAGAATGTAATGCCATGCGGACTCGCAATGGTCCTGTCTCCACCCATTCTTCGGATAAAAAAGCCTGTTGGGCAGCGACTACCACCTCGATCGCGTCTGTTGGGGAAGAAAATACTGCATGCACTCCATCACCGGTTGTCTTCACGATCTTCCCATTTCCATTTTTCACATGGGATGTCAAGATCACATCATGCCGCGCGAGGGCAGTCTTCATCTCCGTGGGA
Source organism: Anaerolineales bacterium (assembly GCA_041558875.1). Lineage (GTDB taxonomy): Bacteria > Chloroflexota > Anaerolineae > Anaerolineales > UBA4823 > PFL25. Next base: position 4,102 of record JBFFEL010000089.1, on the reverse strand, counting down.
TACTCTTCCCAGAGACGGGTGCTGTCCTCGAGATCGGTAAATAGGAACGTGACAATTCCAGATGGATATTCTTGTGATATCTTATTTTCTGTGGTTATCTGCATTGGTGTGATTGAGATTCTATTTATTATCTAAATTAGGGATAGCGGTTCCATAATAGAGAGAGTGTAATGGCCAGCAAGATTGATACGAAGCCCAGAGATAAAAATAGCACGCTGATTTCCAATTTCTCCTCCTGGAGAATGATTTTCGCTGGAAGATCGAGAAAGATTTCGTAAAGCTGGTCTGCATTCTCTGCTCGGAAATAAGTACCTCCGGTGATATCGGCCACGCCTCTCAGGGTGGGTTCATCCAGGAGCAGATAGCGCTGAAAATTTCTCCCCCCTCCGCTGAATCCACCAAAAAATCCACTCCCAAACCCATTTCCGAATGCATCGCTCCCCAACTGCTCTCGAGAACAAACCATTTCGCTGAATTCCGTAGTGCCGAATCCAATTGTGTAGACTCTCACCTGGCGGTTGGCTGCAGTTTGGGCTACATCGAGAGGCAGTGGCCCATGGGTATTGGCTCCATCTGTCAGCAAGACAATGATATCGGGTTGGAAAACAGGATCCTCAACCTCCGCATCGCCATTTTCAGTTCCAAGATTAACCCCGCTTGGTGCTACATCGGGGTTGATCTCAGAAATTGCATCTATGGATTTCAGGGTCGCGCTCCCGATAGCCGTTCCCAATGAGGTCGTCAGATTGGCGATCGCCATTCTCAAGATCTCCTTATCCTGGGTTGGTGGCACAATGATCTCTGCTAGCCTGGCGAACGCGACAATGCCGATCTGGGTGCCAGTCACCTGGTCCTCGACAAATTTGAGCATTGCCTCTTGGGCCACAGTAAGCCTGTTCGGATCGACATCCGTCGCACACATGCTGCGGGATACATCCAAGGCCAGGATGATTGTCGTGCGGCTTAAGGGGACCTCTGTCGAGACAGCCGGGCGAGCCATGGCGGTGATCAAACTGGCCGCGCCGATCAAGAAGAATATGAATGGCAAATGCTGGCGCCAACGGGATCGTTTCGGAATAGCTTCCCGGATGATTGAGAGACTTGAATACCGGACGGCAAATTTGCGTTTGCGTCTAAGAATCCAGATATAGATGATGAGCATCAGTGGGATTAAAATCAATCCCAGCAAAAACCAAGGCCAAAGAAAAATCATGATAAATATCAGTACTCAGGGATGATTTAAAATTTTCCGGTGTGGATCATGGTAATCTGCCGAACCAGAGGATGGACAAAACACCTCCAATTATTACGAACACGAGGCTGACACCGGCCACGATTGAGGTTATCTCACTCATTTCGCCCTCAACCGTCAGTCGCAGATCAATATTCTCGTATATCTCTTGCAAGCTTTCCTCATCTTCTGCAAAGTAATAGGATCCATTGGTCAGTTTAGCAATTTCTTCCAGCATCGTTTTATTTAACTGGGTGATAATGTTAAACCCATCAACTTCAATGATGGTGCCATCCTGGCTGCCAATTCCAACCGGGTAAATCCGCACCCCAGATTCTGCAGCCACTTGAGCGATCTCTAAAGGATTTGGCTCATTTGTATTCTCCCCATCAGTGAGCAAGATAATTACTGCGGAGGAGGAATTATCGATTTGAATATCTGGTGTATCTTCCTCCAAAGTAGTCTCGTTGATGGTGAGTGGTTCCCCTGCAATAGCATTGAGCGAGGTAAATATGCCGTGACCGAGTGATGTCCCTCCTTGAGGGGTTAATCGCTCGATCGTGGCGAGCAGTGCATTTTGATCGTTGGTCGGTTGCTGGACGATTAATCCCCCATTACTGAAGGCGACGATACCAATCATCACTGTGTTAGGTTGCTCTTCAATGAAGGCTCGCGCGGCTGCTTTTGCAGCATCGATGCGTGTGGGACTAAAATCATCCGCAGTCATGCTGCTGGACACATCAAATGCAAGAATCACTGTGCCTTCTGTGCGTGGCAGGTTGACTAACATCTCTGGTCGGGAGGTACCAAACAAAAGCAGGCTGAGACCGATCAAGAAAAAGAACGGGGGCGCGTGCCGGCGAAAACCGAGTGATTTCCCTGAACTATCTTGCAATATCCCCAGTGGTCCCAAATCGGAAACAGCTTGCTTTCTTTTTTGGATAACGCGCAGATAAAGCCCAATCAATATGGGGATGGATAACAGGGTGATGAGCATAAAAGGCCAGATGAATGACATGATTCGTTCACCTGCGACATTTTTTCCGCAGCGCAGCCATCCGAACGATCGCGCTGACGAGGTCTTCTTCCGTAGAAAATGAAAAAAGATCGACCCCTGCTTGTCTCAGGTTATCCTTTAGCAAATTCTCTCGCCGGGTGTTCGCTTCCCTAAAACGACGATGGAATTCGGGATTGCTTGTGTCGACATACAATTGCTCTCCGGATTCAGAATCTTCGACCAAAATAAATCCAGCATTTGGCAGTTCTTCTTCTCTTGGGTCCCACAAGCGGACGGCAAGCAGTTCGTGCCTCCGGTTGAGCAGCGAAAGCGGGCGCTCCCAGCCGGGTTCACTGAAGAAGTCGGAAATCAAGAACACAAACGACCGTTTTTTGAAAGTGTTCAAACCGGCGTGAACCAGCTGGTTCAGGTCGGTTGTCATCCCGGTGGGGGTGTCTGTCTCCTTTAGTAGATCTCGAATCAAACGTAGAACCTGGTTTCTCCCCCCACGTGGGGGGATGATCTGGTCGATGCGGTTGTCATAGAGGATCGCTCCAACCCGGTTCCCATTGCGGGTCAGCAGACGGGCCATCGTCGCTACAAAGTCAGCTAATACCAATCGCTTGGGACGTTCACTGGGACCAAATCCCATAGAGGGACTTAAATCAAGCAGAAACCAGGCTGTAATTTCTCGATCTTCGACATACTGGCGCACATAAGGGCTGTTCAGTCTGGCGGTGACATTCCAGTCGATATGGCGGATGTCGTCATGAGGCTGGTATTCGCGTAGATCCGTAAAATCTATTCCAGCCCCATAAAACAGGGTTCGATAGTCCCCTTGCAGCAATCCATCCAGGCGGCGAATGACCTGCCAATCTAATCGCTGTAAGATACGCTCAGGCGTTGGTGTGATCGTGGCGAGTGTCGGCGCTGAAGGCATATTCACGCTCTTTCAAGGGAACATCAGGTAGTGGGATGGTATCAAGGATGCGCTTGAGCAGGTCATCGCTAGATATATTATCTGCCAGGGCTTCATACGATAAAACCAGCCGGTGGCGGATCACGTCCAGTGCTAGATCGCGCACATCCTGAGGTAACGCGTAAGTTCTCCCACGCAGGAAGGCCAGGGAACGTGCCGCCAGGATCAAATTGATCGAAGCGCGAGGGCTGGCTCCGAAAGTTATAAAGGGGATTAATTCGCTTTGTCCGATCGAATCGGGATCACGCGTGGCTGAGACGATCTTGGTTGCATATTCGATCAATGCGGGATCAACATAGACTTGATCTGCTTCTTTTTGCAGGGCAAGCAGTTGTTCCGTATCAATTGCTTTTTGAACTGCCAGGAGTACGCCGGTCATACGCTCGACAATTACAAATTCTTCTGTTGAGGTGGGATAATCCACCAGCACCTTGAGCATGAATCGGTCTACCTGCGCTTCTGGTAATGGGTAGGTCCCCTCTGATTCAATCGGATTTTGAGTCGCCATGGTGAGAAACGGATTTGGTACTTTATATGTCTCCCGCCCGATGGTGACCTGCCTCTCCTGCATGACCTCCAATAAGGCGCTTTGAACCTTAGGTGGGGCGCGATTGATCTCGTCTGCCAGCAGGAGGTTGGTAAAGACTGGTCCTAAGACAGTGTTGAACTCACCGGTCTTCTGGTTGTAGATGCGGGTACCGATCAGGTCAGCTGGGACCAGGTCAGGTGTGAACTGGATCCGCTGGAATTCGCCGCTGATCGCTTCCGCCAGGGTTTTGATCGCCATGGTCTTTGCCAGTCCTGGAACTCCTTCTACCAGAATATGCCCCCGAGATAACAATGCCACGATCAGCCGTTCGAGCAAGATATCCTGCCCGACGATGACCTTTTTAAC
>JBFFEL010000088.1:0-16765 GCA_041558875.1 Anaerolineales bacterium | reverse complement strand
TATATTTAATTCAGGTATATTGCCTAATGGATAATGAAGCAGATTATCGCCGCCGCTTGTTGATCAAGTCAACAACGACAGCCAGGATTAAAACCAACCCTTTAATCACCTGCTGGTAGTAGGAAGGCACGCCCATCAGGTTGAGCCCATTGCCCAATACACCGATGATAAAGGCTCCCACGATGGTACCGCCAATGCTGCCCACACCACCAAATAGACTGGTCCCGCCTATAACCGGAGCAGCAATTGCGTCTAGTTCCCAGCCAGCAGCTGCATTTGGTTGGGCTGACCAGAGGCGGGCAGTCAGTAAAACCCCTCCTAAGGCTGCCAGGAATCCGCTGATCATGTACACTGCCAGTTTGATGCGACCCGGCGAGACACCAGCTAATCGAGTAGTCTCCTCATTTCCCCCGGTTGAGTAAACGTGCAGCCCGAAAGGCGTATATCGGGTGATAATATGCGCGATCAGCGCAACGACGATCATTATGATCACTGGCAAGGGGATCCCAAGAACTTGGCCGGTTCCCCAATAGATAAAGCGCTCATCGAGACCTGCGATCGGCCGCCCTTGGGTATAAACCAGGGTCAAGCCGCGGGCTATCGCCAGCATCGAAAGGGTGGCCACGAATGGCGGGATGCCGCCTTTCACGACCATCAAGCCATTGATCGCACCAAGGAACAGGCCCACCCCAAGGGCAATACTGATGCTGAGATAGGTATCGAACCCCTGTCGGACAGCAAATCCCGCTGCAAGGGCTCCACACAGGGCCATCATCGAACCTACAGAGAGGTCAATCCCAGCGGTGAAGATCACAAAGGTCATCCCGATGGCGACGATGGCGATGATCGAGGTTTGCAGAGCAACATTAAGCAGGTTTGAAGCGGTCAGAAATTCGCTGGAGCCCAATGCAAAAACAACGCAAATCAACAACAAAATGCCGAGGACGCTTAAGCGGCGGATGGCTTCCGCAGGTTTATTGAGGGCGCTGCTGCGCATTGTTTTCCCTTCCGCCAGTCGCGGCATGCATGATATTATCTTGGGTTGCTTCATCCCGGGAGAATTCAGCGACGATCTTGCCAGCCCGCATCACCAGGATCCGGTCACTAACCCCCAACACTTCGGGGAGGTCAGAGGAAACCATCATCACTGCCACACCATCTTTAGCCAGCTGGTTCATTAAGGCGTGGATCTCCGCTTTGGTGGCGACATCGATGCCTCTGGTTGGTTCATCTAAGATCAAAATCTTGGGTTTGAGGGTCAGCCAGCGGGCAATGATGACTTTTTGTTGGTTGCCCCCGGACAAATTCCGTATCAGCTGCTTGACGCTCGGCGTGCGAATTTGAAGTTTCTCAATAAAATTTCTGGCTAATTTATCTGCTTCGGAGAAATTGATGAAGGAGAAACGGCTTACCTCAGGTAAGGCGCTGATGACCACATTTTCACGCACGCCCATATTGAGAAATAGGCCCTGCAGTTTGCGGTCCTCAGGGACGAATCCCATCCCCAGGCGAATTGCCTGTCCAGGATGTTGAATTGGGACAGCCCTTCCCCCAATTTTGATCTGTCCTTTTTCTGCTGGTCGAACACCAAACAGGGTTTCTGCCAGGGCAGTGCGCCCTGCACCTGCTAAGCCGGCGATCCCGAGGATCTCCCCAGCTCGCAAAGTCACGTCAACTGGTTTCAGTTCCCGGCCTTCCTGCAAACCGGCAGCTTCTAGAACGATTCCGCCCCGTTCAAACTCATCTTTAGGATACAGATCACCCAGCTGCCGGCCAACCATCATGCGCACAACCTGGTCAATATCCAGATCGCCGACATCCGCCGTACCAATGGTTTCCCCATCTCGCAAGACAGTGATCCGGTCTGCGATCTCAAAGACCTCTTCCAGGCGATGGGAGATGAAAATGATCGAGATGCCCCGCTCTTTAAAGGAGCGCATGACCTGGAACAAAACCTCCGTCTCACGGTCAGTGAGAGAAGAGGTGGGCTCATCCATCGCGATCAGATCGGCATTGAAGGAAAGCGCCTTGGCGACTTCTACCATCTGGCGCTGAGCGATGCTTAAATCCTGGACGCTGGCGCGAGAATCGACACTGACATTCAGCTGATCGAGCAGTGTTTGCGCTTTGGAATACAGCTCCGGCCAATCGATGAAGGTGGAAACTCGCGCTCTTGGTTCGCGTCCGAGATAGATATTTTGACCAACTGTTAGATAAGGAATTAGTGATAATTCCTGATGGATCATGCTGATACCCAGCAGCTGGGCATCCCCAGGATTATTGATCTCAATTGGCAGATTGTTCAAGCTGATTTCGCCTTCATCGCGCAAGAGAGCGCCGGTGAGAACCTTCATCAAGGTGCTTTTTCCAGCGCCATTCTCACCGACCAGGGCATGAATCTCACCCTTGGCGACTGAGAAATCAACGGATTTCAGCGCCTGAACCCCAGGAAATGATTTGCTGATGCCCTGCATCTGCAGGTAAGCATGATTATCGGACATATAACTACAAAGTGCATATCAGGCAGGGCGTACCCTGCCTGATATGCATGTGATTTTATTGTACGGTTTCTGGAGTCACCAGGGACAGATCGACTGGAATATAGCCTTCCACTTGTTCACCACTCAGGTGGCGGACGGCGACGCTAACACCTAGCTGGCCCATGACCGCGGGTTGTTGGGCAATTGTGGCAGCTAACTTCCCATCTCTAACTGCTTGGACTGCATCATCGGTGGCATCAAAACCTACAAAGATGATTACTTCTGCGCGCCCGGCTGCTTCCGCAGCTTGAATTGCGCCCAAGATCATCTCATCGTTGTGGGCAAAAGTACCATCAATCTCCGGCTGAGCCTGGAGAATGTCCTCGAAAACGGTAAGTCCTTCAGCCCGATCAAAGTTAGCAGTCTGGCGAGCGACGATCTCGACACCGGAGCATTCCTGACTCATATAGTCATTGAATCCCTGGCCCCGGTCACGCGCAGCAGAGGTTCCAGCGATACCTTCCAGTTCGACGACCTTACCTGCGCCTTGCAGGGCTTCACAAAGGAACCGGCCAGCCAGTGCTCCACCAGCCACGTTGTCGGAGGCGATATGCGAGAAGACTGTACCGCCATTCGCACCGCGATCTACGGTGAAGACCGGGATGCCTGCTTCATTGGCTTTCTGGATTGAGGGGACGATCGCATCTGCATCCGTTGGGTTGATCAGCAGGGCTGAAACACCACGCTGGATCAGATCTTCGATGTTGGTAGCTTCGCTGGCAGGATCATCCTGGGCGTCCACGACAATCAGTTCTGATCCCAATGCATCGGCTTCAGCCTGGGCGCCATCCCGCAGGGTGACGAAGAAGGGATTGTTGAGCGTTGAGAGAGAGAGACCCAAGACGAAAGCCTCAGGTGGTGGTTCTTCCGTTGGCTGAGGTGGTTCTTCTGTTGGTTCTGGCAGCACACCAGAGACAAGTGACAGGTCGACCGGAATGTAGGTATCCACACTCTGACCTTCCAGGTGTTTGAGAGAAGTTTCAACACCCAGTCGTCCCATTTCAGCTGGTTGTTGGGCGATTGTGGCAGCTAAATTTCCTGCATCAACTGCGGCAACAGCATCATCGGTGGCATCAAATCCAACGAAAACAATCCCACCTCGACCAGCCGCTTCAGCAGCTTGAATGGCTCCTAAAATCATCTCGTCATTGTGAGCAAAAGTGCCGTTGATCTCCGGTTGAGCCTGGAGTATGTCTTCAAAGACGGTCAAGCCTTCGGCACGGTCGAAATTTGCCGTCTGGCGAGCGACGATCTCAACACCTGAGCATTCCCTGCTCATGTAGTCGTTGAATCCCAGGCCGCGATCACGCGCAGCGGAAGTGCCCGCGATTCCTTCGAGCTCAACAACTTTACCCTGCCCGCCCAAAGCATCACAAAGGAACTTTCCGGCGACCGCACCACCTGCGACATTATCGGAAGCGATATGGGAAATTATTGTGCCGCCATTGGCACCGCGGTCGATGGTGAAGACAGGTATTCCAGCTTCGTTCGCTTTCTGAACCGAGGGGACAACCGCATCCGCATCCGTCGGGTTGACCATGATCACGGAGACACCTTGCTGGATCAGGTCTTCCACATTTGTAGCTTCCTGGGCCGGATCATTCTGGGCATCGACCACCACCAGCTTCACCCCGGCTGCATCAGCGGCTGCCTGGGCCCCATCCCGCAGGGTGACAAAGAAGGGATTGTTGAGCGTGGACAGCGAAAGTCCCAAAGTAACTTCAGTGGGTTCAGGTGCTTCTGGAGGTGCAACATCACCGGACACAAGTGAAAGATCTACCGGGATGTATTGTTCCACTACGTCGTCATCGAGGTAAGCCACTGCTGTCTCGACACCAAGCCTGCCCATCTCCGCTGGCTGCTGAGCGATAGTAGCTGCCAGCTTGCCTGCATCTACGGCGGCAACTGCGTCATCTGTAGCATCGAATCCAACGAAAATGATCTCCGCGGCACGTCCTGCGGCTTCGGCAGCCTGGATGGCGCCTAAAATCATTTCATCGTTATGAGCGAAAGTGCCATTGATCTCAGGCTGAGCCTGGAGAATATCCTCGAAAACTGTCAAACCTTCACTGCGATCGAAGTTTGCAGTCTGGCGGGCGACGATCTCCACACCAGAGCACTCATTGCTCATATAGGTATTAAAGCCGTTCCCTCGATCTCGAGCAGCAGAAGTTCCAGCGATACCTTCCAGCTCAACGACCTTGCCTTCTCCACCAATTGACTCACACAGGAATTTTCCAGCAGCCGCCCCGCCTGCTACGTTATCCGAGGCAATGTGTGATATCACCACGCCGCCATTTGCCCCACGATCGATGGTGAAGACCGGGATCTCAGCCTCATTGGCCTTGATGATGGAAGGAACTACGGCATCAGCATCGGTTGGATTGACCAGGATGGCATCTACCCCCTGCTGGATCAGGTCCTCCATATTGGTCGCTTCTTTGGCCGGATCATTCTGGGAATCGACAACGATCAGCTCGACTCCGGACCTACCGGCGGCTTCTTCGGCGCCATCTTTCAAGGTAACAAAAAACGGGTTATCAAGCGTTGAAAGCGATAAACCCAGCTTATAGCCTACCTCCCCACTCGGACGTAAAGCCAGGTATCCGAGGATGATGATCAAGACGCCGATCACGGCCAGCAGCACCCACAACCAGGTGCGGCTGCCGCCCTCTTCTGGTGCTTCTTCTTCTGGGGGGCCATCCTCAGGGGGAGCCTCACCCGGTGGGACAACTTCCTCAGGGGCAGCAGCTTCCGTGGTTTCCTCTACCGGAGCCTGCTCTTCTTCTGGACTAACTTGTTCTTCTTGGTACATTTTTACTCCTCCTGATTGAGTAGGATTCACTGAAATTACACAAAGTTCTTGATTGGATGGTACTTATTTCGATTTCTTCCTCCTTCCAGATAATTATCTGACATCTAAACGCAGGTCTTATATTCACTGAGATTGAAGATCTTTATCTCCAAATTTGTAGCGAAAGACAGTTTAGCGTACTGCCTTATACAGCAATAGGGCCAGCGCGATTACAACGCCTGTCACCACTGGTTGGTAAAACGAAGAAACATTCAACAGGTTGAGACCATTATTGAGCACGGATATTACCAACACGCCCAATAAAGTTCCCAGCAATGAGCCTTCTCCACCTGCAAAACTGGTGCCGCCAACGACCACCGCTGCGATAGCATCAAATTCATAGCTGATCCCAGCTGTAGGTTGAGCAGAATCCAGGCGAGCAACCAGAATCATTCCCGCCAGGGCAGCTAAGGTGCCCGCTAGTACGTAAACACCTGTTATGTAATTGCTGGTTGCGATGCCCGTGTAATGCGCAGCAACTGGATTGTTACCCAAGGCATAGATGTTCATGCCAATCCCGGTTCTTGTTAACAGGATGTATCCTGCAACAAATGCAATTCCAGCCACAATGATCGGCATGGGGATCGGTCCCAGGAAACCAGTTCCAATATACCTGAATGCATCTGGCATTCCCGTGATCGGACGACCCTGGGTATAAGTTAACGCCAGGCCGCGCGCCACTGTCATCATACCGAGCGTAGCCACAAATGGGGGCACTTTGACCCGCGAGATCAGCAGACCGCTCGCCATCCCAAGTATGCCTCCCAGCGTAAGCCCAACCAAGACTGTGGGAATTATTGGAATACCACGCTGGAGCAAATCTGCCGTGACGACCGTTGAAAGGGCCAAAACTGCGCCTACCGACAGATCGATCCCTGCAGTCAGTATCACGTAAGTCATCCCAATAGCGATGATCAGATTTATTGTGGATTGGCGCAAAACATTCGTCAGGTTGCCAACCGTGAGAAAGCGATCTGAAAGAAGGCTCAGCGCCAGGCATAACAGCAGAAACGAAATTACCAGGCCGTAGCGTTGCAAGAATTCCTTCAGGCGTGAACTGCTCACTATTTCCTGCTCCCTTTATGACCAACCCTGATCATTAGAAGATAACCCCAGAAATAAGGATGATATTGGCATATGGGGTAAACTCACCGGTGCGCACAACCGCCCGAGCACCCCTGGTCTGTCTTTTAAACTCAGTGTGGGGTATTGAATCAAGTGGAATTTCTGGTAGAAGTTCTTTCACCTTTTTGTAAATATCTGGACTAACGTCGATCATTTCCTCAGCGACGATCGCTCCTTCTACCTGGATCTCCTCCAGTATGACCCGTAACGTCTCCAGGAAAGATGGAACCCCCTGGGTGAGGGCTAGATCAATTCTTTGGGTCTCCAATGGAATTGGTAGACCGGCATCTCCGATTACGAGTTGGTCCATGTGCCCCAATCCAGCAATGACCTCCGAGAGTGGTTGGTTGAGTGTTCCCACCTTTTTCATGTATCTCTCCCTATGACGGATTCAGAACTCTCACCGTTGATCAGGTGGAGGACTTCATCCCGCGAAGGTAAGGAGGTCTGTGCCCCGAATTTCATGGCAGCCAGGGCACCGGCCGCGTTTCCCCAGCGGACTGCCTCGGAAAGCGATCCTCCTTCACCGATGGTGACGGCTAATCCAGCCATAAATGCGTCCCCGGCAGCAGTTGTATCGACCGGCTTTATTTGAAATGCTTCGACTTTCCCCTGCTCACCATTAGAATCCAGGTAAAGCGCCCCGCGTCCACCCAAAGTTATCACCACGGAACCAACTCCTGATCCGAATAAATTCTGGGCCGCTTTTTCCAGATCAACCTGGGATCCAAGCATTGATCCGGTCAATAATTCTGTTTCACTTTCATTTGGAACCAGGATATCAACCATTTTAAGCAGCTCGGCAGGCAGTTGCCTGGCGGGTGCAGGATTAAGTATTACTTTCACACCATTTGCCTGCGCGATCTGTGTTGCGCGGGTCACCACTGGTAAGGGCACCTCAAGTTGGAGCAGCAATACATCCGAGGAGGAGATTACTTGCTCGGCAGCCATTATATCTGATTCACTTAGCTGCATATTCGCCCCGGAGGCAACAACGATGATATTTTCTCCTGAATCATCAACCACAATCAGGGCGACTCCTGTCGCTGAATTATCATCTACTTGGACAAAATCCGCGTTCACACCGGAATTTCTCAGATTGTCGAGCAGAACATCTGCGAAGGCATCATTCCCGACCTTGCCAACCATGTTTACCTTTCCCCCTAAACGCGCAGCCGCGACAGCTTGATTCGCACCTTTGCCGCCGGGTATGGTTTGAAAATCGCGGCCGATAATCGTCTCACCAGGCTGGGGGATATGTGGAGAACGGATAACAAGATCCATGTTCAAGCTGCCGACGATCGTGATCCGGGAAGTCATACGACCTCCCCTTCTTGAATCGGTAAAGAGGCGGTTGAACCACGGACCACAAGATTGGTTTCTAATATCTCCTGGCGGGGTTCTAATTCCTGGTCAGCAATGCGCTCCATCAGAAGTTCGGCAGCCCTTGAACCCATTTTATGTTTTGATTGGTGAATAGTCGTGAGAGGAGGATTGATAAACGCCGAGAGACGGACGTCGTCAAAACCGACGATGGAAATCTGCTCAGGAATTTTCAGGTTGTTTTCATGGGCAAACCGATAGGCGCCGATTGCCATCAGGTCATTACAGGCGAAGATCGCGGTAGGGAAATGTTCCTGGCTAAATAGTTCTTTTGCGCCTTCATATCCACTTTGATATTGAAAATTGCCCTCTACAATCAAATCAGGTTTTACGCTGAGGTGAGCGGATTCCAAGGCCTGACGATAGCCATTTATCCGTTCGCTGCTCAAGCGTACCCCTTTTGGTCCGGCTATGCAACCAATTACGCGATGATCAAGTTCAATCAGATGGTTAGTTGCTAACCATCCACCATGCTGGTTGTCAGCTAAAACGTTGTCAACCCTGACATCCGGAACCTGGCGATCAACCAGGACCAGTGGCACACCGCGTTTTTGCAAGGCAATAATATTCTCAGCGCTGAGGCCAGCTGCAACAAAGATGATTCCGTCAACCTGTTTTTCCACCAGGACATTCGTGTAATGGTGCTCCTTTTCCAGGTCGTTGTCAGAATTACACAGGATCACACTGTATCCCTGGTCGAAGCTAGCATCTTCGATTCCACGGACGACTTCGGCAAAATAAGGATTGGAGTTATCTGGCAGGATAATACCAATGGTATGCGTCACCCCCCTGCGCAAGCTGCGAGCCAGCACATTCGGCTGGTAGCCGAGCGCCTGCATTGCTTCCTCGACCCGGTCGCGCGTTTGCGGGTTAACCGGGCGGGAATTGTTGATCACATGAGAGACAGTGGTGACAGAAACGCCTGCGCGCTCTGCCACTTCACGCATGGTGACGATAGGGCACCTTCTCTGCAAACGATTGCGCAAACGATTGCGATGATGACTTAGCATACCAATTTTTAACCTCTCTGTCAAGTATTTGTGATTGAAATAACAAATCAAATCCCGGCAATAAACTGGTGTAAGATTTTTGAACCTGTGAACGTCTATAGATGAGAACATTTCACCCTTTAAAATTGAATAAATTTTCCGCTGGTCAATCTACGACCAGCTTCCAATTCAAACAGGAGAGTAATATGAGTGAATTAAATAGATTTCGCGCCTCGAAGGATGAGTTTTTGGCCAGGGATCATCACAGCCCACTGACGCACGAGCAAAGACATGATTTTGGGGGTCTGGAGTATTACGCAGAGAATCCGGATTTACGATTGGAACTTGAGGTTGAAGAATTTCCGGAGAAAGAGGTGATCCAGATGCAAACCTCTACCGGGGATATGCAGAATCACACCCGTTATGGAAAAATCCGCTTCGAGACATCTGGACAAAATGTTGAATTGACGCTGTATAAAGACCCGCACGGCTACTTCCTGCCTTTCGTTGACTCTAATGCGGGCAAGGAGACTTACGGTGCCGGTCGTTATTTAGAACCTCTTGAATTACCAAATGGGAAAGTCCTGGTGGATTTCAATTATGCCTACAACCCTTATTGTGCCTACAACGATCTCTATTCCTGTCCACTAACCCCGTGGGAGAACCGCTTGAAAGTGCCCATCGAGGCAGGAGAAAAATTGCCGACTGGGGAATGGGCAAAATTGGAGGCCTTTCACGTCGATTAATTAATTTCTCGACAACACATATTGTTCCTCCGAATTACTTGAATACATAGCAAAAACTTGCCTGGAGTTTGCCAGGCAAGTTTTTTTCGATTGGTTCCAAAAAACATGTGGAAGTTTCGCTTCACACAAATATTATCATATTCGAATTGTAATAACCACGATGGTGAGATCAATGTCATATGGATGGTTATGAAACGATAGATTCTCCACGGGAAGAAAATATCTGTTGTATGATAGGTCAAAAGATAGGGAGAATCATCACGGTATGTATTAAATTAGTTGGTCAGGGATGAACGGAATAGAAATTAATGAATATCAAAATCCATGAGATTAATGGGGATCAAATCGCAGAGATTGTAGCTGAGGAGGTGGTTATTTCCGGTGGTCAGGATGCTTTGGATATCATGGCCAATTTATATTCCCGCGAATCTAAAGGCATCATTATTCACGAATACAATCTACCTCAAGATTTCTTTGCTTTACACACTGGCGTGGCAGGAGAAATTCTGCAAAAGTTCTCACAATATCTTATAAGAATCGCCATCATCGGAGATTTTGAAAAATATGAGAGTAAAAGTTTGCAAGCATTCATCGGTGAATCCAACAGGGGCAATCAAGTATTTTTCGTGAAGAGCTTTGAAGTAGCCTTATCCAGGTTATCAGCTGCGCCGGACTTAAGAAATCAGATCTTAAGGAGATAAATTCATGACAAACCAAATTGCTCCGATAAGAGTCGCCGTTGTTCAAGCAGCCTCAGTTCTGTTTGATCGCCAGGCCACGCTCGAAAAAACCTGCCAATTGCTCCATGATGCAGGAAAAAAAGGTGCCCAATTAGTTCTCTTCCCTGAAGCTCTGATCCCAGGATATCCGCGTGGGTTAAGCTTCGGGATGGTGGTCGGCAGCCGGACTCAGGAAGGTCGAGAAATTTGGCGCCAATATTGGGAAAACGCAGTTGATATCCCCAGCTCTGCAACTGATGCCCTGGGCGAGGCAGCAAGTGAAGCTGGCGTTTACTCCGCAATTGGAGTCATCGAACGAGATTCACAGGGCGGCAAAGGTACTTTGTACTGTACTTTGCTCTACTTCAATCAACAGGGCAAAATCATTGGCAAGCATCGAAAATTAAAACCAACTGGCTCCGAACGATTGATATGGGGAGAGGGAGATGGCAGCACACTGCCCGTTTTCCCAACCGATATTGGAAACATCGGTGGATTAATCTGTTGGGAGAACTACATGCCGCTGGCAAGAATGGCGATGTACAGCAAAGGTGTTGAGCTGTATCTTGCCCCCACCGCAGACCAAAGGGATACCTGGCAGGCGACAATGCGCCATATCGCTTGTGAAGGTCGCTGCTTCGTATTGGGATGCAACCAGTTTGTCACCAAGTATATGTATCCGCAAAGTTTTCAAGACCATCCAGAATTGGCCAATCAACCAGATGTGATGTGCCGTGGGGGAAGCGTGATAATTTCACCCCTGGGAGAAGTTCTTGCTGGTCCACTTTACGACCAGGAAGGGATCCTCTATGCCGACCTGGATATGAATGAGATCACCCGGGCAAAGGTAGATTTTGACGTTGTCGGCCACTATGCCCGTCCTGACGTATTTCAATTGAACATTAATGAACAGCCTATGCCATTGGTAAAATGGACATCCACAGATGGTGAGAACTTTCCCTGATTGAGGTTGTATGAATGGAAAGAACATCAGTCAATCCGCAATTTGATCCATCAGTGACTGCGGTGCTGGCGATCGATGTCCAACAGGGAATTTTCTTACGTTTTGCACCAGTTTATAACTCAGATGTATTATTGAACAATATCAACACCCTGATTGATAGGTTCGCGCTGGCCGGAAGAAAGGACATGCTATGATCATGATCAATGAATCCAAGCTGATTAAAGAAGTTCTGGCTGTAGAAAGGGATTGGGCTGCTGCCCATCAGTCGATGGATCTTGACATTCTCAGCAGTATCTTGGGTGATAACTACCGCCAGATCCAGCCTGGCGGTTCCGTTATTGGCAGGGAAGAATTGTTAAATTCATATCTCTCAGGAAATCGCAAGTGGGAAGTTGCCCTGAGTGATAATCACGAAATTAGAATACTTGGGGATGTAGCGCTCCTAATTGGGAGATGGAGGGGTATTGGAGAAAACTCCGGTGAAGAATTCGACTATTCCGCCAGGTTCTTAGCTGTATATCAAAGAGTTAAGGGGAAATGGAAGCTGGTCTCAGATGTCTCCATCCCCATAGAAGAAATCTAACCCCAATCCTCTCGAACAAGATCATCCTGTCGCAGTCTTCCTTTCAAGTCTTTTTAACAGTTTTAAGCTGCCATTCTTGGATAACACAACCGCATTCCCAAGCAATACCAGGACAATCCCGACCAGCTGAGTTGCACCCCACTGTAATCCCTCGAACAAGGTGGAAAGTAATAGGGCGATGATTGGAAATAGGACTGTGACATAAGCAGCCCGGTCCAAACCGATACGACCTAACAAGGTCAAATAGCTGCCAAATGCAATCACCGAACCAAAGATGGCCAGATAAAGCAAAGAAAGAATATAACCAGCCGATGAATCAAATTCGAGTTGGGCACCTCTGAAAAGTGCTAAAAGAAACATGAAGAAAGCTCCATAGAGCATGCCATATGCATTGGTCTGGATGACGGGCAGACCATCGCGCTGGTTGCGTGCAGAGACGACATTACCCAAGGAAGCCGATATTGTGGCGATGAAAGCCAACCCCATTCCCAGGACCTTTTGACTGGAAAGATCAAAGTTGGATAATTCAGGCCAAAAAACAAATGCCAGGCCTGCCATTCCAAAGATAGCGCCAAGCACAACTTTGGAGCGGATTGGATTCCTGAGGAAGATAGATCCAAAAATGACATTGGTAATAATGATCAAAGAAAAGATGATCGCAACCAGACCACTGGTCAGGTATCCTTCCGCCAGGTAAACCAGAAAATAATTTAAAGAGAACAGGAAAAATCCTTGCAAGGCAAAAAAACCGTGCGCTTTGAGATCAAACCGCAAAGGTAAACGGCGGATCAGGCTAAAAACGATCAGAATTGAAGCTGCCAATCCAAAGCGATAGGCGATCGACAATTCTGGGGATATCACTCCCAGCTGGTATTTAATCGCCAGCCAGGTAGAACCCCAGATTAGGACAGTAATCAAATAGAGGGAATTGTTATACATAATTCTTCCTGCAAGTCGTGATGGATAAGGATTTTTCAGAGATTAGGATTTTGATATCGATTCGGGTTCAGTAAGCATAGTATTTTCTTCGAACCGCAATGTCAACCATGTACCCCAAGTCAACAACAGATTTCCAAGCCAAGTAACCATTCGCGAAAAATTTGGTTTGGAAGGAATGGGTGACTGATTGAATTTATTAACCAACCGATCACGCTCAGCCTCTGCCAGCAACTCTTTCTGGCGTACGTTCTTATACTCTTCGTAAAAGATCATCACTCTAACCACCTTCTTGACAACATTATTATAACCTACTATAATTATTTTACTGGTTAGATTATATCGAATAATATCTAACCTGTCAATAGATTTTAGATGGTTAGACTTTTCGCAGGCTTGTGGTGTAATAAAAAATCATGGCGCAAAATGATTGGGATCTTGATTCGGGCAACCTAGCACTCGATTTCGCTAACACAGCCGAGTTTCACGCCAGCGATCATCCTGATGAATTGTTAAAAACATATGCAGACCTGGTATCGTGGTCCGAGGCTACCGGCAACCTTACTTCCCAGGCTGGAAAGGCATTACTTACCAAATCGAGAAGGGAACCACGAATCGCAGAGAAAGTGCTAAAGGAAGCGCTGGAATTAAGGGAATTAATTTACCGCATTTTTTCTGCGCTGGCTGGTAATGAGATCCCAGATGAGGCAGACCTTTCCAACTTCAACCAAATCCTGGCTGCTTCCCTAAATAATGCCCGGGTCAAAAGCATTGAACAGGGTTTCACCTGGGATTGGCAAAATATGGGGGAAACGCTTGACAGTATGCTCTGGCCAATTGCTCGCGAATCCGCCAACTTGCTCACTTCACCAGAAGTCAAACGGGTAGGAGAGTGTGCAGATGATCGCGGCTGTGGATATTTATTTATCGATACAAGCCGCAATCACAGCCGCCGCTGGTGCAGTATGGAAGCTTGTGGAAATCGGGCAAAAGCCCAACGACACTACCAGCGAAAGAAATAAACCTCATCCAAGAATCATTCTAGAAACAGAATATTTTATTAATGGACTAACCCCCAATGGGGATCCAAATTTGGGGGTGATGTGAAATCTATCGATCGTTCTTGCGAAGATTGGGAAATGATTGGAATAATTCTGGTATGTAGAGTGATAAGCTTCTGCCTCATGCCTCCCCAACCAGGTAACTAGATCTTCTGGGTCACGACGTGCTAACTTACCATCGGGGAGATCCGTCAGCCAGCTGAGCAATACGAGCAAAACAGCTAATTGAAGACTTTCTTTGGAACTGATAATCCCCAAGATCGCCAAAACGAAACCAGGGATGAAGAGGGTTATTGTCAATAAGTCAGCGACTGGTTATGTTTCTTGGAAATTAAACATCATCCGATATCTTGAAAATGAAGCAATTTTACCTTACTATACTTTTACACAATCTGAATTTATTATCAACTATCCAAACTCAAACGAGGAAGCAATGAAGAAAGAACGCATTTATTCCTATCAAGACGATGACATCACAGTCAATTACAACCTGAGGCGCTGCATTCACGCAGCGGAATGTGTTCGCGGCCTACCGGAGGTTTTTGATCCAGATCGACGACCATGGATAATGCCCAACAATGCCACCGCAGAACAAATCTCAAAGATCATCTTGCGCTGCCCCACTGGCGCTTTAACTTTCGATCGTCATGATGACGGTGAGGAGGAAGCCATACCGGGAGCAAACACAATCCAGATCACAGATAACGGCCCTCTTTATGTGCGTGGGAATGTGCTGCTGATATCACCCGATGGCACGATTCTAAAAGAAGAAACTCGCCTGGCGTTGTGTCGCTGTGGAGCCTCAGAGAACAAGCCTTACTGCGACAACTCCCACCAAAAAATCGGCTTTCAGGCAAGCGGCGAAGTGAAAGACGATCGTTCAGAAACCAGAGAGCCGCACCTTGGTGGAATTCTAGAGATTCACCTGGGTGAAAACGGACCGGTGAGGTTGAAAGGTAATTTCGAGATCACGGCCAGTGACGGCAATTCGACTTTTCACGGGACGAAAGCCTCGCTCTGCCGTTGTGGCGGATCCGGGAAAAAACCTTTCTGTGACGGAACGCATCGCAAAATTGGATTCTCCACGGAAAGATCAATGGCTTAGAATTTCGTGATCGAAGATTGCTGGAGAAGTTGTGCAGCGATTAGAATTTCTTTAAAGTTGAAAAATCGAATTCGATAAATGGCACCCCATTTTCGATTTTTTCCTTGCGCTCCTTCATATACATTGCCACCCAGGGATGGTCAATATTTTCAACATCAAAACTGCGATGGATTACTGCGTACAAATCGATCTCCCTCAGCTTTAAGAATGCAGGAATCTCAATTAGAAAATCCTCAGCGAGATGGTTTTCGGAACGATAACCTCTTAAAAAATAGGTCATGAACTCCCTGGTAAAAGCAACCTGGTCTACAACTCCCAGGGAAATATAGAATAATACGATAGCGATATCGTTTATATACCAGCTATAGGCGCAATCATCAAAATCAAATAATGTTATCCGACCTTGTTCGTTAACAAAAAAATTCCCAGCATGTGCATCCTGGTGGATCAGACCGTAGGTATCAGCTGATTTCTCCAGAGAATCGAGATGGGATTTAAGTTCGCGATACTTCTCAACTACCAGGTACTCTGATTCTGGCAGCCAACCCTCAACTTCAAGCATTTCTGGATCATCCCAATCTGGTCTCGTCCAGGCCAGGTCAGCTGGCTTATATTTTCGCGTCAATGAATGCATTCTCCCGATCAAACGACCATATCGCTCGTATAGATCGACATCCCAATCATCATTTGAGACGGGTTTACCAGGGGCTTTTTCGAAGGCTGTGGCCAGGAAATTGCCCCCTTGTTCATCTGGAACAGGTGCAACCAGGTTCCCATTTTTGGTCAATATCGCCTTCGATACTGATGCGCCACCTTGGTGCAGGTAATTTATCCAATCCACCTCCCCTCTAATCAGGTTTTCACTGCGGCGCAGGCTGTGACCGATTCGTAAAATGTAACTCGCCTCACCTCGGTCGAATTCATAAATGAAGCTCTCGAAACCATCCAACAACCGAATGTCACTCCCTTGGATGTCATATGACTTCATCACCTGCTGGAGTATTGATTCGTTATATCTTTCTTTAATCCGCTTTTCCATGAAATCACCTAGGTCGATAAATGTGTCACATTATTGATGTAATCAATGAAGGACGGATTATTCTAACATCCCCTGCTAACGCGAGGCAATTTTCCTTAATGACACGTCTGCTCTTGAACAATATTGACTTTAAAGGTATAAGTTATATATAATTATCCAGGCAAATGAAATTAGAAAAGATCAATTTTCAGGAGGGAAATTTAGCGAGTTTCTTTATGAAAATCCGCTGGCGAGGCGTTGGCGGTTTTTTAATATTTCCTGATCGATCCAATCACTAAAGGAGAGGTGAGATGCTGAAACCTGTCATTATGAGTGTAGATGATGAACCCGTAGTCCTTAAAGCGGTGGGACGTGATCTGCACGCTCACTACCAGAGGGATTACCAAATCATCGAAGTCGGTTCAGCTGTTGAAGCACTTGAGATGGTTTTGAAGCTCAAGCAGCGCAATACGCCGATTGCCCTATTTCTGGTGGACCAAAGGATGCCAGAGATGAGCGGCACAGAATTTCTGGCACGCGCAGTACGTTTTTATCCAGATGCGAAAAAAGTATTGCTTACTGCGTATGCTGACACGGAAGCTGCTATTGAAAGCATTAATGCGATTGGTCTGGATTTCTATCTTTTGAAACCCTGGGATCCGCCTGAAGAGAAGTTGTATCCTCTGCTGGATGATTTATTGAGTGATTGGGTTGCAGCAACGCAGCTTCCTTTTGAAGGTAT
>JBFFEL010000087.1:0-16845 GCA_041558875.1 Anaerolineales bacterium | reverse complement strand
AATACCACGGATGAATGGTGTGTGCTAGGTCACTTCTTGATGTAAAATTAATTCAGGGTTGGTTTCTACTTACTAGGGCGGAATTATTGGTTTAAATGCTCATATCACCCAGTTCAACTTGCGTAGTTGATAACGATTATGCTTCTGGCAGTTAGGATTGCGGTTGTCATCATTGCGGAGCGCGCCTTTCTAACGATATCGTACGGCGGTTGACACTCTGGAAAACAGACAATTCGCGATCGATCACTGGGCATTAATCCCGGATCACGAATAAAACCGAGTGAAAATCATTTTTGGTTTAGGTAAAGATTTACAATCTGGTTGATTATGCGTATCTGCATGCTCACCTCTGCCATCTTCCCCCCTCGCGAGGGCATGGGCTTCTACATCTGGAACCTTTCCAGGTACCTTGTTGAGCGTGGACATTCCGTGCAGATCATCACACGGGGAAAAATGAAGCGGCTTCAATGCAAATTGATCGAGGGGATACCCGTATGGTGGACGCCGTTTTTGACAATTTACCCCTTGCATGTGCATTTTCACAATCTCTTCGTCGAACGCCTGTTAAAAAATTTAGTAACGGAACTTGATCTACTTCACCTGCATACGCCATTGGTCAGGTATCCCAAGATCGACCTGCCTGCTATCGTCACGGTCCACACACCCATGATCGCGGATTCCAAGGCATTCTCCGTTGATTCTCCGTTGGCATTACTGGCAAAACTTCAAACACCAATTAGTATTCGTTTAGAACAGGAGATTTTTGCCAAGGCTGCGGGAATCACAGCCGTATGCAGCAGTGTTGTTCAAGAACTTTCCGATTACGGCATCGATCGTTCGTCGGTATTTGTTCTTGGCAATGGCGTCGACACGCAGGTGTTTTCCACAAGGGATCCGCGATCAGCTGCAAATCCTCCAAAAATCCTCACTGTCTGTCGCTTGGGACCTCGCAAGGGATTGGAGGATTTGATCGCCTGTGTCCGCCTGGTCACCGCACGCTGCCCCGAAATCCAGTTCTACATCGCTGGGGAGGGACCATATCAAGGAAAAATCTGGAGAAGGATAAGATCATCAAACCTGGCAGAAAATGTGACTCTACTTGGGCACATCTCCAACCGGGAAAAGCTGGTAGAACTTTATCAATCAGCAACTGTCTTCGTTCACCCAGCACATTACGAGGGTCTCCCGACTGTCCTTCTTGAAGCAATGTCCTGTGGGTGTTCAGTGGTTGCAACTGCTGTCAGCGGCGCTTTAGATGTCGTGGTGGATGGCGAAAACGGTCTGTTGGTGCCCCCACATGCTCCGCATCACATGGCACAGGCTATCCTCCGGATTTTGAATGACCCCCTATTGGGTGAGCGGCTGGGGAAAGCAGCGCGAAAAACGATCGAAGAACGCTTTTCATGGCAGGTGGTTAGCCAAAATTATCTCACTCACTACGAGCGGCTGCTCCGAAACCCAGGTATTTTGAATTGAAACGCAAATCGATTTGCCTAATTGCTCAAGGGATGGTCAAGAATAATCTCCGTCTGCAGCCCTGGCGCTACCTCTCAGAAGTCGCAAGTGGATTGGCAGAGCTGGGATACGAAGTAGCTATCATCACGGATGAAAACGACAAAGGACAAATTCAAAATCTTCTCAATCTGGTCCCTATCTATCCTTTAGCTTCCGTTCGTAATCCACGCTGGAGTCGAAACGCCCCTCTACAGGCAATGTTGACTCATCTCGGTCCTGATGTGATTCTCTGGCATGTAGGCTTGCTTAGTTTTCTCCACCAGCGCCTGGAGGGGCCACCCAAGACGCCAATTATCGGGATATTCACCAGCCCGCTCTATCGTCCCAAGCACTTTTTTCGCCTGGGGATTGGCAAATTGGCAACCAACTACCAGCTTACCACGTACCATCTTATTGGCAGTCTCCTTCCCAGGAAGCTTCTCCGCAATTGCATGAAGAACAGCGGACTAAGCAGTCTGGTAGTGCAAACCGAGACCACTCGAGTTCAGCTTGGTGAACAAGGATTATGGTTCGCAGATATCGAGATGATCCCACCTGGTGTCGACCGGGCCTGGTTGAAAACTACCCCCAAAAATAATGGGGATCTCTGCAATACCTTGGGATACGAATCAAGGGAAACCTTGATCGTTTTTTATGGCTCACCAGAGCCCCTGCGTGGTTTACCCATCCTGGTTGAAGCATTTAACTACGCCCACAAAAAAAATCCTTCCCTCCATCTTTTGATTTTGAGCCGCCGCCGTCCAGGAGAATTACAACAGGAAAATAGCGACCTGGAGCGACTGATTTCATCCAGCCAGTTTCACAAGTATATTCAACTTATCGATGGCTATCTGGATCAAGAGAGATTGATTGATCATGTAGCAACAGCTGACATCACCGTCCACCCGTTTGAACTGGTTCCCTCGGATGCGCCAATCGCTCCCCTTGAATCTGCGGCTCTCGGTAAGCCAGTGTTGACAACCCGAGTTGGTTGTCTTCCCGAGTTGGTCTCAGGTGCCGAATGTTACCTTGTCGAACCAGCCGATCCAATCGCCTTATCTCAGGCTCTTTTGCAGGCCGCACAAGAACGAGGAACTGCGACTGGGCAAACTTATAACCGGACCTGGCAGGAAATGGCATCCGAATGGTCAGATCTCATTCAAGCCCTCTAGACATGGCAACCCACTTTATCTACATCACGGGCTGTGATGGCACTGGAAAAAGCACCCAGGCAAATTTACTTTTTGAAAAGTTAACCACTCAGGGGATCAAAACTCGCCGCGTCTGGCTCCGGTTTCCATTCTTTCTTAGCATACCGCTGCTGGCATACGCCCGACTGCGCGGGTTCAGCTGGTATGAAACCCATGACGGTTTCCGACATGGCTACTGGGACTTTCGATCTTCCTGGCTGCTGCGCACCTGCCTACCCTGGCTCATGCTGGTCGACGCGGCTATCGCGACCATACCGATTATCTGCCTCCCATTATGGTTCGGCAAGACGATCATCTGTGAGCGTTTTGTGTTGGATATGCTCGTCGATCTCTCCATCGCAATTTCTGATGAAACCTTCCACAAAAGGGTTTCCGGGAAGCTATTCCTCCGCTTGATACCACCTCAATCGCGAATAATCCTGCTTGATTTGGACGTTCGAACCATAAGACAAAGGCGACCTGATCTGGAGGTAGATCTCAATTTGGAGGATCGCGTAAAATTATATAGAAGGTTGATGGATGATCTCTCCTTACATACTTTCTCAAGCCAACTGCCTGAAGAACAAATCAATGGATTAATCATTGAAGAGATTTTTGGCGCGACTGGGAATTATTGAATCGATCTGTGCAGGTTTTATTAATGGTATGGATCAAAAAGGGAATTTCTGTGATATAGGATAATGATGAGTGAAGAAAATTGGTTATGAAACATTATCCATAATAAACCTTAAGTGAGGATTTATGAATTACCGTGAATTATTGATCCCAGGATTCATTTTACTTGCTGCGATTCAATATATCTCCACTGCTATCGCAGCCCCGGAAGCCAGCCCAAACATATACAAGATCGAATTGATCGATCTCAAAAAAAGAGGTGAGTGTGATTCGACAAAATACACGGTAACCAATCTCGATTCACAATCGACAATTACGAGTCATTATTTCCTGAACAAGCAGGGTCAGGAAGTGTATACATTTACCAGCAGTGCCATCAATCCCGGAGAAGCGAGAACCTACGATTTGAATGACATGGATGCACTTCCCCCCTATTTCATTGGAGATGTACTGATCGCCTCAACCGGAGAGATTTCGGGTCAGATTCTGCCGTTCCCTCCATGTGGGATATCCATCACGTGCACCCCTGAATTACAGTTTGCCGCCGAGATATTCAAGACTTATGTATGCACGGCCACAGTTACACCAGAGGATTTATTACAACCATTGACCATCACCTGGTATGAATGGGATGCGCAGCAACAAGAATACCGAGTAATCGGTATCGGTGAGGAAGTAGTGTTATCCTGGTCAACAGGTGGGTTTCATCAATTTTTTATAACGGCTAGAAATCCTGTTGGGATTATCACCGTAAGCAATTTGGTATATGTCAATGGGTCGGCATTCTATATACCAGTGACGATAAAATGACCAAAATCCGGCGGGAGGCAGATAAACAAAATTGGAATTGAATTTGGCCAATCCTGCACTCCATCCGGGATATATACGTACTTGATCGCCTTATCCAATCGTAGGTATCCTCGTTAACCAAAGCTGGAGATATGAAGTAAAGGTCTAAAAAATGTCAATTACGGATTATGACTTAGCTTACCTTCTGAAGGAACTTGAAATCCAATTTGAGATCGAAAGCAAAGCCCGGGATCGGGCTGAACAGATGGTGCAATACTTGCTTACAACACTGGCAGCTGTTTTAGGTGCGACTCTAATCCTTGTCCAGACGTACAGCGTATTACTGATGATGTTTTTCGGGGTTCTGTTGATTTATTTATTCAGCGCAACTTCTTTCTACCGTACCTGTCGATTGCGCAACATCATTACCCAAACCAGGCTTGCCCGATACTTGATTCGCAATGAACTTCAAGAAGGCGAAGTGAAGCAAGCACATTTATTGGTTGGGATTGATGAAGAACTCACCGGTTTTTCAAGGAGAATGATCCATAATTTGCACTGGTTTGTGGTAATCTGCGGCATCTTAGGAGGATTTGTATTCTATCTGGGGGGGAAAACCCTGATACAAGAGTTTGCCCTGTTTACACAAATTGCAGCATTAAGAACTATCTTATTAGTCCTCTTGGTCGTTGTTGGACTGTCAGGTACGAGTTTCGGTCTCTCATTAGTATTGAGACATTTTGAAAAGATTTCAGAAAAATTACTGCAAGCTCATGATATTCGTCGGGAGTGAAGGATCAAATCTTCTCAATCAAGCCGATTGAGTCATGCCAGCTGGCAGTTTGTAGCGCTTCGGGGACTGGATTTAGCGACAATTTAATGATATAAACGATTTAGCCCAAATACCAATTTTTTCTACGGCTAACAATTGTTGGAGGAAGTCAGCAATAGATCGCAAACCGGATCTGAGCACCATAATCATTTTATTTCGTATATAGGGATTTTTATCGTTTCCCCGAGGGGGAGATAATGACTGACATCGACATTCTAATCCACAAGCTACACAGCGATGACCTTGAACAGCGGTATTTTGCTGTCAAAAGTCTGCGAGAGCAAGACCAGCTGCCCTTAGAAGCGGTCAACGCTCTGCAAATAGCCTCAGACGATCCCGAACCGCTGGTATCGGCCGCAGCCCACATGGCCTTACTGGATTTTGAATCTCGATCAGATTCTTCTTATGCTTTCAATGAACCATATCCTGATTTCGAACGCCCATACTCAACCCGGGAAATCATTACTGGCCTGATTTTAGGCACAGTGATTGTCTTGCTTACCATACCCCTGATCAACATCATTATTGACGACCGGCTAAATGACTTGTGGTTTGTCTCCCTGCCAGCAATCCTAATCGCCGGGTACATTTCACATTTAAGCTTTAAGGATAGTCGACAACGCCCTCTCATTACCATCCTGTCCTCCTTAGCTGTTGGTCTGCTGAGCGGCATCATTCTCTACTTGCTCTTCTCGGGCGTATTTCTACTGGCAGTAAACGCTTACATTGGGTACTGATTAAATATTTATTCGCTGGGTTCCCTTTGAGAAAGTCACCGCAGGAATTGAGATCCTTGGACAAAATCTCTGCTCCGGAGGCATCCAGATCAGGTACCAGGCCTGCAAAGCCCTAGAGAACGAATTACATCTGATTAAGAAGCTGCCGACGCGCTGAAGGCTGTCATCATGGATTCGACTGCACTTGTAGCTGCTCAGAAAGCTTTACTGAGTCAAAATATCCAACCAACCATAACAAGAACAAAATTAACAACGTCTGCCTCCAAAGATGTTGCTCACATGCAGGTCAATAAGACCTAGTCCCTTGCAGGCAGCCAGTTGTGGGATTGGCTCCACAATGGAGTCAGCGCCCATGCAGCGACACTCTTCGTCATCATCGCGGTCTTTTTGTTGATCTCCTAACTCATCATATGTGATCTATCCCTTTCATCCGGTTTACACTTCCCACTGAATTCATTTGAAACCTATCTAGAGGTTTCACCCTCACCGATTGGGTAGTGGCTTCGAGCGAGCTCTCTCAAGTCACCATTGCACCTGGTATCTTGATCGGATGGCTTGGTCAAAATCATTTGGGATTCATTTTGAAATATATCTCTCCTGTGATCAAATCCCATATCACAAGTGCATTTGGAGTAGTTTTGGCATAGGTCATCCTTTCTGCCTGCTACCTCCTGCTGACACTACCTTCTTTGCAGTTTTAAACATCTGGGTATCCCTGGCGAAAACTCCTAGCAGATCTACCCATTGAAACAAAAGATCCGGTGCAATTCCCTGCCAGGAATCCATTTTCGGTTTCGATGGCGCTCCACTCAGTAGAGAAGTAATATTCACTCAAATTGATCTAGAATCCAAAAAATACCCAATACCCAGTATCAAATCCCCGTCGATGACCAATGATAATTTAACAGAAAAAACGAGTTTCCGCGAGGGCATTCTTTCCATGCTGCTTGCCAGACCATGGGGGATCGCCTTAAGCTACCTGCTGGTATTGACGCTCGCCGAAGTGGTCACCATCCTTGTCGATCCTCGGGCTGGGATGATCCTCCATGGATCGATCCTACTCGTGGTGACGCTGCTGGCTGCCACAAGTCCTAGTAAAAAAGAGCTTCAATTCTTACTCCCATTAGCTCTCCCCCCGTTGATCCGCCTGCTCAGCCTCTCCCTCCCGCTTACCAATTTCCAGCTCAACTACTGGTACGCAATCACTGGAATTCCGCTTTTAATTACTAACATCCTTATCGTCCGCGCGACCAGTCTCAATTCTGAAAAAATCGGGCTGCGAATTTCGTGGCGCGAGCTGCCCGTGCAGCTGTTGATCGGCCTCTCCGGATTACTGCTTGGATACGGAGAATATCTCATTTTGCATCCCGAACCGATTGTAATTGAACCGAGCTGGGAGCAAATCTTAATCACCGTGATGATCTTGATGGTATTTACCGGTTTTTTAGAGGAACTAATCTTCCGCGGTGTGATGCAGGCCTCCGCAAGCCAAATGTTGGGCAATGCTGGACTGATCTTTGTTGCCCTTGTGTTTTCTGTGCTCCACATCGGTTACCGGTCGATCCTGGATGTGAGCTTTGTCCTTGGTGTGGCGATTTATTTCGGATTGATGGTTCACCGTTATAAGACACTGCTTGGAGTATCAATCGCCCACGGATTAATCAATGTCTCCCTTTATCTAATCTACCCATTCTTGGTTGCAACAAATTAAGCTTTGACAAAATTCTCCCAAAAACAGACCCCGACCCAGTTATACATAATTAAATCTAATTGAATTAACGTTCTCAGATTAAAGGATAAGGGCTGTGCCCAGCTTCGGGGCACAGCCCTTATCCTGTTCAGATTACCTTCAATTAAGAACTATGGTGATATTAAAAAATACGATCAAAAAGAAAGCGACCAGCAATGGAACAACGCTGACATCTAATACCTGGTTGAATTGCTTTTGCAGATTTTGGGTCAAATCCCTGGCGATCTCTTTTTGTACCAGCACAGCCAACAAAATCATGATAGCGATAATTGCCAGAGAGCCCGTGATCTGAGTTGACGTCAAAACAGACACAGTGGAAGCAGTCACTGTTGAAACCATCATCTCCCTCCTGCAGGAGGATCAAATTACAATTGCACTATGACCATTATATCTGAGATCGAAGCAGAGTCAACAAGGCGCTATGCTGACAGAAGAACTGGACATGTGCGTTATAATTGCGCCCGGAGAAGGTTCACCCAATGGAAGAAAGAGTACAGAAAATTCTCGCAAAAGCTGGATACGGATCCCGGCGTGCCTGTGAAGAATTCATCAAGAAAGGCCGGGTTACCGTCAACGGGCAGGTCGCCACGCTAGGGATGAAAGCCGATCCTCAAGTTGACCATATTGAACTGGACAACAGGCAGGTCAATAAACCTGAACCCTTGAAGTACATCGCCATCTACAAACCACGTGGGGTGATCTCAGCCGCCAAATCCCCAGAAGGCAGGCGTACCGTGGTCGATCTGGTCGATGAACCTGGTCGCCTGTACCCGGTCGGCCGGTTGGATGCTGATAGTGAAGGCTTGATTTTGCTGACGAATGATGGCGAATTGACAAACTTCCTGACTCACCCTCGTTATGGTCACGAAAAAGAATACCGGGTCCTGGTTGCCGTGCATCCAGAAGAAGAGCAATTAGCCACCTGGCGGCGCGGCGTCGTCCTGGATGAGGGTTATCGCACTGCACCAGCCAAGGTGCGCCTGGAGAGTTACAAGGGCAAGGGCGCCTGGCTGCGCGTTGTTATGGGCGAAGGACGCAAACGCCAGATCAGGGAGATCGGCTCCCGTATCGGGTTGCCGGTGGTGAAGATCATCCGCCTGCGAATTCACACCCTTCACCTTGGTTCTCTCAAACCCGGACAGTTTCGCCACCTGACTCAGAAAGAGATCGACAGCCTTAAACAAGCCTAGTGAATTCAACCTTTAAGAGTCGTTAATATTTTCACCTGAGGCTATAAAGTCAGGGTATCATATTGGCTGAGCTTTACAACGAGCCAATGCACTGAAGAATTATGGAACTCTCTGAGCAATCTAAACAAGAAGAAGAAGCAACCTGGTTAGACCGCCCTCTGCTAGGGACATTGACCCTCAAATGGGCAGTCTTGATCTTTATCGGTCTCGTGTTAGTTGCCGCGGTAAGCCGATCTTATATGCTCGGGACCAGGGTCATGAGCCATGATGAGACCTCTCATGTTTATTTCTCCTGGCTGCTTGACCAGGGGCGCGGCTATTCTCATGATCCGGTCACGCACGGTCCATTGCAATTTCACCTGATCGCCCTTTCATATTTCTTATTCGGGGATAATGATTTCAGTGCCAGGCTTCCACATGCCATGGCCAGCATTCTCACCGTTCTCTTCTTGTGGAATTACCGCCGCTATCTGGGAAGGGTTGGATGGCTGGTTGCGGCCGCCCTGATGGTGATCTCACCATATATGCTCTACTATGGGCGCTACGCTCGCAATGAAGCATTGGTGATTTTGTTTGGCCTGGTTTCGATCTGGGCTATGCTGAGATACCTTGAGACCGGCACTTCCCGTTACCTATATTGGCTGACAGCGGCGACAGCCCTCCATTTCACCAGTAAAGAGACGGCCTATATTTATACTGCCCAATTGATGATCTTCCTGGCGATCTATTTCCTGGCCAGGACTTACCAGGCAACCTGGTCCAGACCTGAAATGCGCAACCGGTTCTTAGCGGTGATCCTGATTGCTGCTTTGGCATTTGCTTTCGCAGGAGGCTGGCTGCTCATTGGCGGAGAACAGGCGCCCGTCACGCCGGTTGAAACTGCAGAACCAGCAGTGCCAGGCGAAACACCTCCGACCTCAGGGCTCACGATCCCATGGCCATTACTCGCGGTTGTTAGTGTGGGAGTCATTTTTTTCCTGGTGGCATTTTACTACCTCATCCGTGGCTATGGCCTTTCCCGGATGCGGACTGATTATGCTTTTGGATTGTTAATCCTGCTCACCACACTGGTCCTACCGATGATGGCTCCATTCCCTGTTAAACTACTCGGTTGGGACCCGCTGGATTACACCACCATCGGTATGTGGCGTACAGCTGCCTTTATGATTCCCTTTGGGATCCTGGCTATTTTGATCGGCATATGGTGGAACTACCGCGTTTGGCTACTGAACGCAGCCCTGTTCTATGCAATCTATGTGGTTTTCTACACCACTCTATTCACTAACGGTACCGGCTTCTTTACTGGGATGGTTGGCTCATTGGGGTACTGGACAGCCCAGCAGGCTGTCGAACGCGGCAATCAACCCTGGTATTACTACGCCTTCCTGCAAATTCCAATCTACGAGTATTTACCTGCCCTGGGCAGCTTGCTCGCTCTGGGGTTATCCATCTTTGGCAAAGACCCATTTCCCAAAGAGCAGGTTGAATTTGTCGATGGAAAAGAGGTCAGGAGGCCGAACCCTCAGCGTTTGGCAGTCACGTTGCTTGGTTTTTGGGCGGTAACCAGCCTGCTTGCTTACACATACGCTGGAGAGAAGATGCCCTGGCTGACGGTTCATATTGCCTTTCCGATGATCCTGCTTTCTGGATGGTCGATAGGCTACCTGATCGAGACCACGAACTGGGCCGTGCTGCGCGCCCGCCGGGGTGTAATGGTCGTCATCCTGATGGTGGTCTTCATCACCAGCCTGGCGGGATTATTGGGATCCATTTTAGGACCAAATCCCCCATTCCAGGGAAAGGAATTAGCCCAGCTGCAAGCAACCAGCACTTTCCTGTTCGCTTTCCTGACAGTTATTGCCACAGGAGTTGGGCTGTTCTACCTAATGAAATCCTGGACCCTGGGTCAGATCATCCGTCTTGGCAGTTTGATCTTCCTGGGTTTGCTGGCCCTGCTCACCGCACGAGCAGCCTATACAGCCTCGTTTGTCAACTTTGATTTTGCAAATGAGTACCTGGTTTATGCACATGCCGGTCAAGGTCCCAAGCAGATCATGTCCCAGGTGGAAGAGATCTCTCGCCGCACGACCAACGGTCGGGCGATGGTGGTCGCCTACGACAACAAATCCACTTATCCCTTCTGGTGGTATCTGCGAAATTATCCCAATACCAAGTACTTCGCTGCCAATCCAACTCGAGATCTTCGAGATTCACCAGTAATTATCGTAGGCAGCGAAAACTACGGAAAAATTGAACCGATCGTCGGCCAAGCATTTGACAGGTTTGAATACACGCGCATGTGGTGGCCGAATCAGGATTATTACAACCTGACCTGGGAGCGGATCCGGAATGCGTTTACCAATCCCGCCATGCGTTCCGCCCTATTCCAGATATGGCTGAATCGTGACTTCACCGAGTACAGCCAGGTCGTCGGACGGGATATGAGCTTTCCAAACTGGCAACCTGCCGAACTTATGAGGATGTACATCCGTAAAGATATCACCTCCCAAATCTGGAACTACGGCGTTGGACCAACCACCGAGGAGGTCGTTGCTGACCCCTACGAAGGCAAAGAATTGGTGATCAACGCTGACGTGGTGTTTGGCAGCGAAGGGTCAGAAGCTGGTCAATTCAATCGCCCGCGGGGCATTGCCATCGCACCAGATGGTAGCCTGTACGTAGCTGATACCGATAACCACCGCATCCAGCATCTTGATCAGGATGGAACCCCACTCCATGTTTGGGGCAGCTTTGCTGACCTGGCTCAAGGGGCCGCGCCGGGAGGCACCTTCTACGAACCATGGGGGATCGCAGTTGCACCAGATGGATCCGTATATGTAACCGATACCTGGAACCACCGAGTTCAAAAATTCTCCCCCGAAGGTGAATTTCTCACCATGTGGGGTTATTTTGGTCAGGCAGAGAGGCCGGAAGCTTTTTGGGGACCACGTGATGTTGTGGTTGATCCAGACGGCAGGGTAATCGTCACTGATACCGGTAATAAACGCGTGGTCATCTTTGGACCTGAAGGTGAATTTATCGCTGAATTTGGCGAAGAAGGATTTGCTCCTGGTCAATTCAATGAGCCAGTTGGACTTGCGCTAGATGCAAATGGAAATCTTTATGTTGCAGATACCTGGAATCAGCGCATTCAATCATTCATTCCAGACGGTCAAGGCAGCTTCCTGCACTTGAATTCGTGGGACGTGTTTGGTTGGTACGGGCAATCATTGGACAACAAGCCATTTTTGGCTGCTGATGACCAAGTCCATATCTTTGCCACCGATCCTGAAGGGGTACGGGTGCTCGAATTCAATGACCAAGGAGAGATCGTCCGCTACTGGGGCGACTTCAGTCTGGGTAGCGATGGTTTTAGCCTGGTTGGCGCGATCGCCGTTGAGGAACCAGGAAGTGTGTGGGTGACCGACGCCGGCAATAATCGGATTATGCATTTCAGCCTGCCGTAACTTACCAGTGGTATAATCCCGGAGCAATTCTTCAAAGCAATACCAAAATCTAAAATGGGGAGACTTTCTGGATGAAATTACACGAGTATCAGTCGAAACAGATATTCTCAAATTTCGGCATACCCATCCCACCTGGACACGTCGCTACGAATTCCGAGGATGCAAAACGCATCGCTGAAGAACTAAACCGGGCAGTGGTGATTAAATCTCAAGTGTTAGTCGGTGGAAGAGGGAAAGCAGGTGGTATCCGGCTGGCGAAGAGCCCCCAAGAGGCCGAAGATCTGGCTACCCAAATATTGGGAATGGAAATAAAAGGATTACCGGTACACAAGGTCCTGGTTGACGAAGCCGCCAACATCGCTACAGAAATTTACCTGGGAATCACGAACGATCGAGCAGCTCGCAAACCGGTCATGATGGCTTCATCCGCCGGCGGGGTTGAAATTGAACAGGTTGCCCAGGACACTCCGGAAAAAATTGTTAAGGTGCATATCGATCCACTGCTCGGCCTACGTGATTATCAAGCCCGGGATTTGGCGGCTGGAATAGACCTACCTCGTGTTCATTGGCGAGAATTTGGGCAGATCGGGCGCGGTCTCTGGCAAGCTTACCTGAGCAGTGATGCCACCCTGGCGGAAATAAACCCGCTGGTGATCACCTCCCAAGACCAGCTGCTAGCAGTGGATGGAAAGATGGTCTTGGACGACAATGCCATGTTCCGGCACCCAGATCTGGCCGAGATGCGCGATGTGGATATCGAGCCCGAATCGGAAACTGAAGCCCGCAAATACAGCCTCTCATTTATCAAATTGGATGGATTCATCGGCTGTATGGTAAACGGCGCGGGTCTGGCGATGGCAACCATGGATATAATCAAATTGAACGGAGGAGAACCAGCCAATTTCCTTGACATCGGTGGCGGAGCAGGCTCGGAAAAAGTAGCTGCTGCTCTGCGGATCATACTTTCCGATGCGAATGTCAAAGCGGTTTTGTTCAACATATTTGGTGGTATTACCCGCGGTGATGAAGTGGCCCGGGGTATCCTCGCCGCTTTGAATGAGGTCAAGACGGAAGTCCCCATGGTAGTTCGTCTGGTTGGAACAAACGCAGAGGAAGGGAGAGAGATCCTCTCACAGGCGAACATGATCACTGCTGAGACATTGGTTGATGCGGCGAAAAAAGCTATCAAAGCCGCCCAGGGAGAAGGTCCAGCATGAGCATACTAGTAGATAAGAATACTCGCCTTCTCGTTCAAGGGATTACCGGTAATGAAGGTCTATTTCACACTGAGCAAATGCTCGCTTATGGAACGAACATTGTCGCTGGGGTCACGCCAGGAAAAGGCGGTGAGTGGGTACTGGATGGAAAAATTCCCGTCTTTGATTCGGTTCGCATCGCCCACGAGGCAACCGGCGTAAACACCAGTGTGATCTTCGTCCCCGCCAGGTTTGCTGCGGATGCGATTTATGAAGCCGCCGACGCAGGAATTCCACTGATCATCTGTATAACAGAAGGCATTCCTGTGCAGGATATGATGAGGGTTCGCAATTATCTGGATCAGAGAGATATTCGCCTGGTTGGTCCCAATTGCCCCGGGTTGTTAACCCCAGATGAAGCCAAGGTCGGCATTATCCCTGGTGATATTTCAATGCCTGGAAATATTGGCGTCGTCTCTCGCTCCGGTACACTTACTTATGAAGTCCTGTATGCCTTGAAATTGGTCGGTCTAGGCACGACGACTTGTGTCGGGATTGGTGGAGATCCGGTCAACGGCACCAGCTTCATTGATACCCTGGGGATGTTCGAGACCGATCCGCATACTGACAAAATCGTCTTGATCGGTGAAATTGGCGGAACAGACGAGGAGAAGGCTGCTGAATATATCGCCGATCATTTAACAAAACCAGTTGTAGCCTTCATCGCTGGGCGATCGGCTCCTCCAGGAAAACGGATGGGACATGCAGGTGCGATTGTTGAAAGTGGGTCCGGCACCGCTGAAGACAAGATTAAGGCTCTAAAATCCGTCGGCGTTCAAGTCGCTGCCCATCCAGAAGAGATACCCGGTTTACTGGCGTAATTTCAAGTAACTTGTCCATCCATATAAGGAAGTTTAAATACATGGGGCTGCGATAGATATTATGCAAACCCAGTTTTCTTCTATTTCCAGAATGCTAAATTAATCTGCACGAGAGATCGTGATGCTCAAGCGCACAAAACCGCCCACTTCATTCCTTTGCATGTTGATAGCTAACCGATCACCGATAGCATTTTCCCGCAGCATTGTACCTATCGCTCCGACAGCATTATCCGGGGGACCGGCCATTTCCCAACCATAGTCGGCCAGCACTCCCTGGTAAAACGCAACCACGTCCTGAACTGTGGCATCAATCTGATAAACAACATTCTTTCCAGAGCGCCCAGCCTGCAGCTCATATGCTCCATCCATGATTGGAACATCTTCCGGCACCTCGCCAACAGTTTCGGCAACTGGAGTAGGTTCTACAACTTCATTACCAGGATCAGGTTCCTCTACATGTCCTTCAGTCTCTGGAATTTCAGTAGCAGCTTTAATCCCTTGAGTTTGGTTATATTCTTCTACTGAAATCCTGTTCGGTGAACAGGCGGAGAGAATTAATGATAAAAATGCAACAAATACAGCTAGTATTAGAAAATAATTTTTCTTCATTCCCTTCACCCCCTTAGTCAACACGCGCTGTCTCATAGATGAGATAAGTAATCCCATATATAAAAGGGATATTTTGACCTGTCAACCCAATTCAATTAGAAGGTGTTTATTGAAATAAAAGGCGCGGATTCGACCGCGCCTCAAGCTAAGAAAATGATCGACTAGCTTCCCATGTGGTCGTCGATATATTTGACCACTTCTCCGACGGTGTTGATTTGCTGTGCGTCCTCATCTGAGATCTCCCCGCCAAACTTGTCCTCAAAAGCCATGATCAATTCAACCAGATCGAGTGAATCAGCTTCTAAATCTTCTCGGAACCTCGCTTCTGGGGTTACCTTGCTTTCGTCCACATTTAGTAAATCAACAATAATTTCCTTCACGTCCTCAAAGGTGTCTGCCATTGAAAAACCTCCTTGCATTTTATATCGGTTATTGTATCCTCACCTTCTCACCTGTCAAGGTTCAAACAGCACAATATCTCCTTGAATCCTGCTCATATTGACAGCCCTGATCCAGACTGGTAAGATACATTCAATTCACTGGAACACCGCTTAATGCCAAAAGTTACGCAAACCAGCTCCCGAAAAGCTGATCACATCCGCATAAATTTAGAAGAAGACGTCAGATCTGGTCTCAGCACGGGATTAGAACACTATCACTTTATCCACCAGGCTTTACCAGAGTTAAATCTTGAAGATATCAACCTCAGCTCTGAAGTATTCGAGCGGAATTTGAGCGCGCCAATCTTGATTTCTTCGATGACCGGCGGGACAGATGAAGCTGGGGAGATTAACCGCACATTGGCGGAAGCTGCTCAAGAAACGGGTATCGCTATGGGTCTTGGATCACAAAGAGCGGCGGTTGAAAACCCAGAGCTGAGCTCAACTTTCCAGGTGCGTCAATACGCACCAGAAATTTTACTGCTTGCAAACCTGGGCGCTGTCCAGCTTAATTACGGTTACGGGGTTGAAGAATGTCAACAGGCAGTGGACATGATCGAAGCAGATGCCTTGATCTTGCACCTCAATGCATTACAGGAAGCCGTGCAACCTGAAGGGGATACCCGTTTTGCAGGATTGCTTTCAAAAATCGAGTCTGTCTGCCGGGCGCTACCAGTGCCAGTCATCGTCAAGGAGGTTGGTTGGGGTTTTTCTGAAGAAGCGGCGCGCCAGTTAGAAGCTGCTGGAGTATCTGCGATTGACGTTGCAGGAGCCGGGGGAACTTCGTGGACTCAAGTCGAAATGCACAGGGCGAAAAATCAATACCAGGCTAAATTAGCAGCTGCATTTTTGGATTGGGGAATACCCACAGCCGAGGCAATAAACAATATCCATACAGCAGCTCCTCGCCTGAAAATTTTCGCCTCCGGAGGCCTGCTGGACGGAATCGATATCGCCAAATGCATTGCTTTAGGCGCATCACTTGGTGGGATGGCCAGCCCATTTTTAAAAGCCGCCAAAAACTCGCTAGCTGAAACGATCGACACCATTGGTTTGATCCAGCGCCAGATGCAGGTAGCGATGTTTGCTTGCGGGGCAAAAGACATCCACCACCTGAAAAAGTCACTACTAATCAAATCTTGATCGAAAATTGTCCCTAAGCTGAAAAATGAGCGACCAACTGAAGACCCAAGAAATGCTCAAGGCAATCGAAGAAGAACTGCGAAAATCGGTCACCGGTCAGGGTGAACCCGAACTGAGCCAGTATTATTCGATGTTAGCCTACCATCTTGGATGGGAAGGGGAGGGTGCTGGTCCGGACGCGCGCGGAAAAAGGATCCGACCGTTATTGGTCCTATTAGCCTGCGCCGCCGCAGGAGGAGATTGGCAGAATGCCCTGCCAGCTGCGGCTTCTGTAGAATTGGTGCACAATTTCTCGCTCATTCACGATGATATCCAGGACAACAGCCCCCTGCGTAGGGGACGTGACACAGTCTGGCGGCGTTGGGGGATCCCTCAAGCGATTAATGCGGGTGATGCCATGTTTACACTTGCCCATCTTGCACTGCTGCGCCTGGAGAAGACCACCTCCCCCAAAATCACCACTTCTGCCGCAAATACGTTACATCGAGCTT